>JAQTUC010000050.1 GCA_028710385.1 Candidatus Omnitrophota bacterium | reverse complement strand
CCCAGGGAAAAAGCTGCTTCTTTCAAAACCTCCCGGGAGACCTTATCTTTTCTTTTTGCTTCGTCAAATATATCCTTAAGATACAACTCTCCGGTCGGGGTTATTCTTTTTATCAGAGAAGTGTTTTTGCCCAGAGAAATAATCTCTTTGGCTTTTTTGACAATGCCTAAATCTATCGGCCATTGCCTGAAAAAAGAAAAACTTCCAAGGTAAGACTCCATGCGCTTGGTTGAATTCAAAAATAATTCTCCTGCGCCCCCGTCTTTACCTTTATATAGCTTGCCGTCGGCAATTATGCCGCAGCCAACGCCGGAAAACATATAAACTACATCCTTGCATTCCGGAAAATTCAGCATGTGCTCCGCAAAAACGCAGCTGTTGGCGTCATTTTCAATAGTAACCGGGAAATTGAATTTTTTCTCAAGATATTCCTTTAGCGGAAGGGAAATATAGGCATATGAAGTATATTGTTTCTGGGGCCAATAAACCATGCCTTTTTTTGCATTTACAATGCCTCCCAAGGCAAGGCCAACGCCTTCTATGTCTTCTTTCTTGTAATCACTGGCTTTTGAAGTTATTTCTTCAAACAGCTCAAGTAAAACTTTGATGGTTTCGTTGGCGGTTACGTTTTTTCTGGGTTTTTCTACTTCAAGAATGGTCTTTTTATCAGGGCCGAGCAGAATAGCTCGCGCGTCAAATAGATTCAATCCTATGCCTATTGAATATTTCTTTTTCATTTAAACTTTAAAAACACGCTTGCTGATTTTCCAAACGCCCCTTTTGGAAATTATACGCTTAAGAATGAGGAATGATGTACTCATTAAAAAAATTTTATCAAATTATTGAAGTTTTACAATCTTTTTTTAGAAATAAATCCCGTTAGAAAACGCATGCTTATACCAACAGAGAACAAATATTTTCTAACGGGATAAACTGCTTGCCTTACGCCTCTACTTTAAATTGTAAGTTAGATAAGTGTTTTGGCGGCTGTGATTTCCATCTGCGGTGAATCCACCCCCATTGTTCTGGATATTTTTCTATCCAACTTTGAATTATGCGGCTGAAAGTAATAGTGTTTTTCAATATAGTTTCATCTTTGTTTTCGGTCTCAATAAGAGGTTCTTCCGGGTAGACTTTTATGCGGTGGAGAGAAAAACCTTCCCTATATATATAAGCAGGCACAAGCTTTGCCCCTGTTCTTAACCCAAGGGTAATTGGTCCGACCGGAGTGGCTGCAATTTTACCGAAAAATTTTACCCACACCCCTCCTGAACCGAAATTCTGGTCCATCTGCATTATAACTATTTCATTGTTGCGTAAAGCTTTTACTATGCCGGATATGCACTCTTTTTTTGGGTAAGAAAATATGCTTTTAACGCCTGCGTTTTCCCTTAAATTAAAAAGGTAGTCACCGGCTTTTTCATCGCGCATAGGCCGGGTTACAAAGTTAACCTTATAGCCTTCGTTTGCAAGCTTAACGCTCATTAAAGGGAAATTCCCTATATGGGCGGTGACAAGAATAACCCCTTTACCTGCCTTAAGCGCTTTATCAAGATTTTCTCTTCCTTCAATTGTTACGCTGCCAAGCTTATCCATATGCCTTAAAAAGTAGAGCAACTCAAAAGCGCTTTGAGCCATAAATACAAAAAATCCGCGCGTAATTTTCTTCCGTTCTTTTATCGTCTTGCCGGGGAAAGCAATCCCAAGGCTCTCCATGGCGATTTTTCTCTGCGGCGGTAAAACCGAACAGGCGGATGAACCAAGTAAATTCCCAAGCGTATAGCTCCACTTAAGGGAAAACGAGCCGTTTATCACGGTAAATGTCCGCAGAAAAAACCAGGCGATGCGTCTTGCAAAATTTTTTTTCAATTCACTGCTCATATCAAAAAATTATTCTTCTTGCGCGGGAAGATTTAACGCTTATACCCAATCTTTCTTAAAAATTCTTTTCTCCAGGCAACATCCTCTTCTTTCTCAATTCCTTTCGGGGCAAAACCGTCAACCACTCCCAATATGCCTCTTCCCTGGGAAGTTTTTACGACAATAACTTCAACCTCATTTGCTGTTGCGCAGAATATGCCGCATACTTCCGGAATATTTTTTATCTGGTTTAAAATATTTATAGGGTATGCCTCTTTTAAAATAATAAAGAAGGAATGGCCGCATCCAAGATTTAAGGCGTTATCAGCTGCGATTTTTTTCAATTCCTGGTCGTTGCCCTCAACCCTTACAAGGCACTTGCCTGAAGATTCGCAGAAAGCAAGGCCGAATTTTGCGCCTGGCACGCTTGAAACAATTGTTTCATATATATCTTCAACTGTTTTTATAAAATGCGCCTGGCCGAGAATAATATTTAATTCCTGCGGCTTGTTAATTCTTACTATTTCTAGTTCCATCTAAGCCCCTTTAAAAATTTTTTGGCGCTTAATAAGTTCGGCTTATCAAAATTCATTTATTGCTTTTTTGCGGTATTACCGCCAAACCAAGCGCCAAAACGCACAATAACACAAAAATATCTTTCCATTTATTATACAAGCTTCTTTTTTCATTTAAAGGTAAATTAAAATTTAATACCCCGTCAGTTGAAACTTCTTCTCCGTCTGACTTTAAAGTGTGTATTTCTCCTTTATAGGAAACCCAGCCGCTTATGCCGGTATTGGCGCAGCGCGCAATAGAAATTCTATTTTCAATCGCCCTAAAGACCATAATGCCAAGATGCTGGCTTGCTTCCGGTTCGCCGTTAAACCAGGCATCATTGGTTATATTAATAAGAAACTGCGCTTTTTTTGCGTAATTTGCGACAAACAACGGAAATATATCTTCAAAGCATATGAGCACGCAGAATTCTTTGCCCTGATAAGAAAAAACCTTAAGTTCTTTCCCGCGGCTCGTATCTCCTATGGAATTAATCACGCTGACAAATCCCAGGAATTTTCTAAGGGGCACGTATTCTCCGAATGGGACAAGCCGGACTTTCCGGTAAATACCCTGCGGTTGCCCGGTTTTATCAAACAACAGGGCGGCGTTATAGAAATCTCCCTCTTCCGATGTAATTGTTCCTATTAAAACATCACGGTTTGTATTTTTTATAAAATCGCCCAGAAGAACAGTGTCTGAATCGCACACTATAAGCGGCCATGCAGCTTCAGGGAATATAACCAGTGAATCTTTATCCGTCTTTAGAGCCAGCTTGCCCAGTTTTTCTATTATGTCCGGCTGGCAGGATTCCTCCCATTTTAATTCCTGGGGTATGTTTGGCTGAACGACAGATAATTTTATTAAAGATGCTTCCGCAAGATTATTAAGGCGGATGAAAGAATATGAAAAACCTGCCGACAAAATTAAAACGGTAAAAATAATTTTACGAAACAAAAATTTTCTTTTTGAAACAGCTTCCCACAATAACACATTCGCCATCACAATGAAAAAAGATATTAATTTTACCCCGAACAAATCAGCAGATTGTATGAGATATAGATTTTTATACTGGCAATAACCCAGATTCGCCCAACCGAAACCGCACCAGATATTCTCTTTTACAAATTCAAGCAAAACCCACAACGCTGGTATGGTAATTATTGCAAAATTTTTTCTTAAAAAATAACGCGCAGAATACGAAAATATAACAGCATAAAGACAAAGATATCCGGCAAGAAGCACAAGGCCTAATTTCGTAACATTTCCTATCCAGAAAATCGCGGTTAAGTAGTATGCCAGGCCGAAAACAATTGCGCAAGGAAGTATTTTCTTTGAAATGCTTTTGTTTATCGCGTATATAAACGGCAGGAGTGAAAACCAGGCGAGAAATGACAAGAAGTCAAAATTAAAACTTAAACCGGTAAGAATACCGGAGATTGCCGAAAGCGCTAAGTTAATCATTTATATATGAGAAATACTGGAATTATTTTCCGCAGCACTTTTTATATTTTTTCCCGCTGCCGCAAGGACAAGGGTCATTTCTCCCCACCTTTGGCCCTGAAGTTACCTGCTGAGCGGGCTCCGCAGTGGCCTTAGCCGGGGCAGCATCTTCTTTCTGCAATGAAGAATATTCAGAATGAACGTAATTCTTGGGCGATTCCTCAAAAACGCTCACTGCTTCTTCCGGAATAGATAGCTTTGCTTTAAAAATCAAATCTACAATATCTTCCTTAATGGAAGCTATTGTTTCGTTAAAAGCTGCATATGATTCTTTTTGGTACTCAACAAGGGGGTCAATCTGGCCGTAGCCTCTTAAATGTATTCCTTCCTTAAGAGAATCCATAACCAGCAAATGCTCCTTCCAGCGTGAATCCAAAACCCAGAGAGCTACCGCTCTTTCCATTGAGGCCATTTTATCAGGGCCTGCTGCTGTCTGTTTTTTGTAATAAGCGTCTCTTACGGTTTTTTTCACAAACTCAATCATTTCTTCAAGGCTCAGGCTGCCCAGGGCTGCACCGGTAAGCTCAACATCAAATTTAAGTTTTGCCCAATGGGTTAAACCAAGGGTATTTTTTTCTTCGGAAAAATAAACCGGTATATTTTTCTCTACAACCTCGTCAATCATCGTAAATATCTCATCGCCGATTGTCGGCCTTTCAAGAATCTGCCTGCGCTGCTCATAAATTACTTCGCGCTGTTTGTTCATAACATTATCATATTCAAGCAGCTGCTTGCGGATTTCAAAGTTGTGAGTCTCAACTTTCTTCTGGGCTATTTCAAGTGAACTGCTTACAAGAGGATGCTCAATAGGCTCGTTCTCGGGAAATCCGAGTTTATCCATAAAAAAATATATTTTCTCCGAACCAAAAAGCCTCATTAAATCGTCTTCCAGTGATACGTAAAAACGGGAAGACCCGGGGTCTCCCTGCCTTCCGCTTCTTCCGCGAAGCTGGTTATCAATACGCCGGGCTTCGTGGCGCTGCGTTCCTATAACATGCAAACCGCCCAAAGAAACAACCTTCTTGTGCTCGTCATCAAATTTATCCTTGTTATTTTCGTATAATTTTTCGTACTCTCCTTTATAGCGCTCATCTTCCGGAGGAATTTCATTCTTCTTAAGCAGGTCTTTTATGAAAAAATCAATATTACCGCCAAGTATTATATCTGTGCCGCGGCCCGCCATATTAGTTGCGATAGTTACCTGGGCAAGACGCCCTGCCTGCGCCACTATGTGCGCTTCCCTTTCATGATATTTTGCGTTAAGCACATTGTGAGTTATGCCCTTTTTGTTGAGCATAAAGGAAAGAATTTCTGAGTCTTCAATTGAAGTGGTGCCGACAAGCACCGGCTGCTTTAAAAGATAAAATTCCTCTATCTCTTTTATTACAGCCTCAAATTTGGCCTTTTTATTTTTGTATATTCTGTCCGAATAATTTTTCCTTATCAGCGCCTTATTAGTCGGGATTACAATCGTATCAAGCTTGTAAATGTGCTTAAATTCATTTGCTTCGGTATAAGCTGTTCCGGTCATGCCGGCGAGCTTCTTATACATTCTGAAATAATTCTGCAAAGTAATAGTTGCCAGGGTCTGGGATTCTTCCTGAATTCTTAAATTTTCTTTTGCCTCAATTGCCTGATGCAGCCCGTCTGACCAGCGCCTGCCCGGCATAAGGCGGCCGGTAAATTCATCAACTATAACAATCTTTCCGTCTTTTATAATATATTCCTGCTCATTCTCAAAAAGATAGCGAGCGCGAAGCGACTGCGTTAAATAGTGCATCCAGGGGTTTGAAAACTTATCCGGCGTTTCCTCAAGGCTGTCAACCCCAAGGGCTCTTTCGCATTTTTTCTCGCCGTTGGAAAGGATGTAAGCATTATTGCTTTTTTCTTCAACAACTGCGTCAAAGTTAGCTTCAAGCTCATCCGGCTGTACCCTTGTTTCTGTGCCGTCGGCGTTTTTCATAACAATTGTTCCGTCTTTCGCGTCAAAACTCTGTATAACAAATTTTACCTTAAGCAGTCGCGCGGCATGGTCAGCCTTGTAATATTTTTCGGTTGATAGTTCAGCCGGGCCTGAAATTATAAGCGGCGTTCTTGCCTCATCTACAAGTATTGAGTCAACTTCATCCACAATCGCATAGAAGTGGCCACGCTGGACCATCTCGTTTAAGCTTCCAACCATATTGTCGCGCAGGTAATCAAAACCAAATTCATTGTTTGTGCCGTAAGTTATGTCGCAGCCATAGGCGAGCCTTCGCTGGACGTTATCCATTTCCTGCTGAATAACACCGACGGAAAAACCCAAGAATTCATATATCGGGCCCATCCATTCGCAGTCGCGCCTTGCAAGGTAATCATTAACGGTAACAACGTGCACTCCTTTTCCTGTGAGGGCGTTAAGAGAAACCGCTAACGTTGCGACAAGAGTTTTTCCTTCGCCGGTTGCCATTTCCGCGATTTTATTTTTATGCAAAACAATACCGCCTAAAACCTGGGAGTCAAAATGGCGCATTTTAACCGTTCTTAATGCCGCCTCCCTGACACAGGCAAAATAATAAGGAAGAACCTCGTCCAATATCTTTTCCGCTTCTATTTTGAATTCATCCGGGGTAAGATCTTTAATTTTGTCAAACCTGGCCCTTAATTCCTTTGTTTTTTCTTTAAAGAAGCTGTCGGGTTTGGATTTAATTTCCGCCTCAAAATAATTTACCTGGGCAACTACGGAAGAAAACGCCGCTATTTCTTTCAGGGAAGGTGTTGGAATTTCTTTATGCAGGAAAATATTTACTTTCGGTTTTTGCGAATTGATTTTTCTCTGGCAGTCGTTTAGTATAAAATTTTTTAGCATCTTGGCCTCTTTAAATAAGCGTACATAAAATCATCTAATTTACCATCCAAAACGCCCCAGGCGTCATGGTTTTCCAAATCTGTCCTGTGGTCTTTTACCAGCAGATACGGATACAACACATATGAACGTATTTGAGAGCCCCATTCTATTTTTTGCTTTGTGCCTGAAATTTTCTCAAGATTTTTTTTCTTGTCCTCTTCCTTAAGCTCATAGAGTTTTGCCTTTAAAACCCTGAGGGCTACCTGCTTATTCTGGTGTTGGGACCGTTCATTCTGGCAGGCAACAACTATGCCCGTAGGCAAATGCGTAATGCGAACAGCGGAATCAGTTTTATTCACGTGCTGGCCGCCGGCGCCTGATGCCCTGCAGGTTATAATTTCAAGGTCCTCCGGTTTTATCTCTATATCAATATCTTCCTTTATTTCCGGAAGAACGTCAACAGAGGCGAAAGAAGTGTGCCTTCTTTTGTTTGCGTCAAAAGGAGAAATCCTAACCAGCCTGTGCACGCCGCGCTCTGACTTAAGCATGCCGTATGCGCGAAGCCCTTCTATAAGGAAGGTGATGTTTTTTATCCCTGCCTCTTCCCCTCTCACTTCATCAAGAACGCTGAATTTAAATTTTTTTTCTTCCGCCCATCTGAAATACATCCTAAAAAGCATGCTTGCCCAGTCGCAGGCTTCAGTTCCGCCGGCTCCGGAATTAATTTCAACTATTGCATTTGAGTCGTCAAATTTTTCATTAAAAAGGACTTTAAGTTTAAGCCTTTCAAGGTTCTCGTCAAATTTTTTTGCTTCCTTTTCCATTTCGTTTTCATAAGACGCATCGGCTATCTGTATAAATTCCTTAAGCTCATGAAGTTTATTATTAAGCATGTCCCAGTCGTCAACATCACCTTTTATTTTCTTAAGCTCCTCTATAATGCCGGAGGCTTCCTTCTGGTTTTGCCAGAAATCAGTCGCGGACATTTTTGACTGCAGCAACCCGATGTCTTTTTTCTTTGAATCAATTTTTAAAAGCTCCTTAAGGGTTGACAGTTCTTCCTCAAAATTCTCTATCTTACTTTTAATATCCTGCATATCTTATTGTATTAAATTTTTATTTATCTTTAGAGGTGCCGGATGAGGCAGAATTACATTAATCCTTTATTGCGCAGCTCCATTTCAAGCTCTTCTTTCTTGTCGGCATATTCAAGAGCGACTTCCGGGGTAATTTTTTTGGTTGATACAAGTTCAAATAAACACTGATGAAAGCTTTTCATTCCATAGATATCGCCGGATGAAATATATTTAGGAAGCTCCCACACTTTATTTTCAATAAGCAGACGGCTTACCGAGGGGCTGAGCACCATTGACTCATACGCTGGAATAAGGCCGGGAGTGTCGCTGCGCGGAAGAAGCCTTTGAGAAAATACGCCTTTTAAAAGATAAGACAACTGCTCAAGCACAAGATGGTGCTGATACGGCGGGAAGAAATTGATAAGCCTGTCAATTGTTGAGGATGCGTTGACCGTATGAAGAGTGGACAAAACAAGCACGCCTGTTTCCGCGGCAGTTAAAGCTGCGCGGCAGGTATCTTCATCGCGAATATTTCCTATATAAATAACATCCGGCGAATGCAGCGCGAACTGCCTTAGAGCATCGGCGTATGTCGCAACGTCTGTGCCGATTTCTCTCTGGTTTATAATTGATTTTTTATCTGTGAAAGTAAATTCTATCGGTTCCTCTACCGTTAAAATATGGCGCTTATAATTCTGATTCATACATTCCATAATACTTGCTATGGTGGTTGATTTTCCGCTTCCGGTAATGCCGGTTAAAAGAATCATGCCTCTGCGCTGGGCGCAGAATTTCTGCAAAACTGCCGAGGGTAAATTAAGCTGCTCAAAAGTAGGAATGCGCAGGTCTATTTTTCTCATTACCAGAGAAAGGGTATTTCTCTGGTAAAATATACCCACACGAAAACGCCAGTTCTCTTTATACCAATAAGTAAATTCGCAGCCCTTATTCTCTTTTAATAATGCCTTATCCCTCTCGCTGGTTATATCTTTTACAATAGCATCAACATCGTCAACGCTGAATACCTCATCATTTATAACTTCAACGAGAGAAAAACGTCTTCCCCTTAAATTACTGTTCGCGCGGACGAAGACGTCCGAAATTTCCTTCTCTATCATTGTATCCAATATTTGCGTAAAATGCATTTAAGTCTCCAATGAGCAGATGACTTACGCGAGCAACTTACGAGCGTAAGTCATAGCATCACCTTTTAATTTGCCTATAAAGCGTCTGCGAATTGGACCCCACACCCAGCGATCAATACAAATTTTGTCTTGCTTGCTGGGTGTGGGGTAAATTCACCCATAAAACTTATGTTCGCCCTTTGGGCTGCCATAAGTTTTGGCTTTATTTATTTTATCACATCTTTTATCTTTTGCTCTAATTTTATTAAGTCTTTTTTAAGGGCTTTCCCCAGGGCATAACCGCCTGTGTTTTTGGATGATTTTACCACGCGGTGGCAGGGAATAACCAGCGGAAAGGGGTTTTTATGCAAAGCATTGGCAACGGCGCGGTAGGCTTTGGGTTTTCCGATTTTAGTTGCCACCCATTTATAGCTGCGCACCTCGCCCAAAGGTATCCTTAAAACAACCCTTAAAACTTTTTTTTCAAAATCAGTCATTTTCCAACTCCCAGCTGTCAGACATCAGCTGTCAGCTTCTGAGAGCTGAAAGCTGACGCCTGACACTAACTTATGGTTTTCTTTTTTCTTAATAACAAATGATATTTACGCGCAAACCTGTGCGCTTCATCGCGCAGCCGTTGTATTAAATGCAAAGCTAAGCTGTCCCCGGGTATAATCAGCGGGGCGCGGCTATCCGGAAACCAGATTTCTTCATTCCTTTTTGCAATACCTATGACAGGTATTTTAAGCCCTAATTTATCTAGTTCAAATTTTGCCGCCTGCACATGCCCTAGCCCTCCGTCTATAATAACAAGCTGCGGCAGGCTTTTACCTTCAGAAGAAAGCCTTGAATATCTCCTTCTTACAACCTCTGCCATCATTGCGTAATCATCGGTTGAAAATACTTCTTTTATTCTGTAACGCCGGTATGAATTTTTATCAGCCACTGCGTTTTTAAAAACTACAACCGAGCCGGTTGCGTTTGTGCCGCTTAATGATGAGATATCCAGCGCTTCTATGTGCAAGGGTAAAGAGGGAAGCTGTAATGCCTCTTTAAGCGAAATAAGCTCATGGGTCAGGCTTTTTCCTTTATAAAGGTTTTCAAGCGCAACTATTTTATCTCTCACGGCTGCTGCTTCTTCAAATTTATTGCTTCTGGATAATTTACTCATTTTCTTACGAAGCAATTCTACAAGCTCCTCTCTTTCGCCCTTAAGCACCTTTATTATGTTTTCTATATTTTCTTTATAAAGGGCCTCTGAAATTTTTCCCGCGCAGGGCGCCGGACAAAGCTTAATATGAGCGAAAAGGCATTCTGTTTTCCTGGAGCCCAGGCGGGGCGACGTCCTGCTCCTCTTTTTATGCTCATCTGTCAAAGGCAGATGAGCAGTTCTGGCAAGGGGATTAAAACACCTGCACGAGCAATAAGGGAAAATTCTTCTTATCATATTAAGCACGGACCGCACTAAACCTGT
>JAQTUC010000169.1 GCA_028710385.1 Candidatus Omnitrophota bacterium | reverse complement strand
TGCTGAATAAATACACAAACATAGCAGCTAAATCATAAAGCTGCCTATCAATAATGACCGGAAGCTCTACGTAAATAGTTCTTGTGTCAAAACAGGCTCCAAAGGTTATTTTTTCGGTATTAATAACTTTTACCGGCGGGGCGTTTATCCGGGCGTTTATTGCCCGCTTTTTATTTAAATAATTAAGCGCTGCCCGCAAAGCGGTAGTGATATATTTTTTCTCTTCAAAGGTAGGCTCTCGTATTTTATTATACTTTAGATATTCCGCGATATTTGCGTTGGCCCCGGTGTTAAAGAAATAAAATTTGTACCCCTTATCAACCCCAGGGAAGCTTTGCGAGGAAGAACTGGCGCTAGGCTTTTGCGCTGCCACAGACGGTGCGGATTTAGCCTGCCGCCTTATCTGCGCCGCCATTTCAGGTATTCGCGATGCTACCTTAAGCAAAAAGGCATCAATCTTTCCAGCCATTGCTTCTTCAATCTGCTTAATGCCTCTATTCAGCTCAAGTCTTTTAATGGATGATAATTTTCCGCAAATTATAGCTAACAGCTCCTCGGAATAACCATGTAAACTTTGCTCTATCTTAGAATAATCTTCTTGCGTTAACGCTCGCCGGCCGCTAGCTACCCAATTATTGCTTATTACCGCAATTCTTTGGTCAAGCAAACGAACCAATTTATCCATTGTATCTGGAATTTTTTTAAAGGGATTTTGTAAATATATTTTCAGCTCATGCATGATTTGTCGGATTAATTCTTGTGCTTTTTTCCTTAATTTTTCCTGGTTGTTGCTAAGTCCAACTCCTGCGCCAATAATATAAATGGCGGCATTACATTCAAAACGGGCCGCATCAAAAAGTCCTTGATTAAAAAAATCAACTGCTCTATCCAGACGCTTGTGCGCTTGCATAAAAGAATGCGTAGTTTCGTTTGCTCTGCCGGAAAACATGGCACAAAGACGCGGATTGTCAGCAATAAAACTAGTGACTTCCTTCGCGGTAGCAGGATTATTTTGTTCACCTAAAATATCGCTTATTTTTTTTGCATCTAGGCTTTCTCCCGGTTTACGCGCGCGTAATATCCTTACAATTGCAGCCTGAACCCTTCTTGGCCTTTGCAGGTCTTCATCCCTCATTGCATCAGCCATACCTACCAGTCCACCTCTCTTAACCAGCTTAAAACCTAGTTCGTTCAACTTAATGCCTAAAAAAGGATGTAACTTATCTATTATTTTTTGAGAAGCGGAATTTCTCCTTCCAGAAATAAGCTCATCGATAGTTCTTCTGCTTACCCCTGATAATTCTGCAAGCTTTCTGTTACTTAATCCTTTTCTCTCCGTTATCGCCCTCAAGCGTTCTGCCAGGGTTAATGCCGGTTTCTCTTTGCCGACAGAGCCTAAAGCGCAGCCCCTGACATTAACCGCAGAACTAGCACTGCGGCCTTTCTCTAGCGGTTCTCCCTGATTTCGTATTTTTCTGTGCCTGGCTTTATCAAGCTGTTCAATATCAATATCTATCGCTGTAATCCGGGCATTGTTAAATCTTTTTAATAAATTTTCTATTTCGTGAGCTGCCGGGCCAATAACAAGAATATCGTTTATTTTTTGGTGCTGCAAAAATTCAAACATATCCTGCAAAAGTTCATCCGCGTTAAAAACCGCGGTTGAGGTATAGAAAACTTTTTCGTTACCCGTCAAATCAATTATAGGTGGTTGATTTCCTGGCATCCCTTGACTGCCCGGCGAGATAGCGGCTTCATACATCCCGCTATCCAACAAAAGTGTTTGAACCTGTTTTGTTGGATTAGACGTTTTTGACGGCGAGCTGGTATTATTTCGTACTCCGTTATCAACGCTCTCTCCTAGGTTCTTTCCAAGAATCAAAGACTCCCAGCCCTCTGGTATCACCCCCGTTTCATCCCAGTTTTTTAAAGCAGCCGCATATCGCCAGGCATCATCATCCCATACCTTTAAAAAATCACATATTTCCATCGTGCGGTAATCGCTTAAAATTTTTTCATATCGTGCTTCAGTTTCTAAATAATAAAATAGCTGCACTAACGTTTTTATTTTTCTCTCGTATTGCCAAGGCAACGCATAACCAAATAAATTCACGCGCTCATAACATATAGCCAAAAAGCGCTTCACCTGCTCTGATAGAGACTCGGATAGATGGATGTCAACATTTAAACGAGTGCCATCCTTCAATTCAACAATATTTTCTTGATAAGGATACTTTTGATATCTTATGAAAACCTGGGCGATATCGGCATCAAAGCCCTTTAAAACAAATCCCATTAGGTTACCAAGCATTGTTAGACGACGGTCAAAATCTTGATGCCTCAACCCTGGCCATACAAATGCAATGTCAATATCACGTCTTTTTGAATCTTTTAAATACTTCACACCACCCACTATAAAAGCCTGTAGGAACATAGCATCACTTCTAAGCCTTTCACGCGCCAGCCCTTTCATCTCATCAACTACCCTTGACCACAGCTGAACATTAAACTGCCCTTCACGATAAACACACATATCACTTTTCTCCAGCGATCTAACACCATTTCGTATATCGTATTTAGTCCCCTTCGGGAAGGCTCCGCTTCGTTTCTCTCCATATCGCATATCGTGCGCCGGCGAAGAGCCGCCGTTATCAAGTCTTCTGCCCCCTGGACTTCTATGTTGCTCA
>JAQTUC010000049.1 GCA_028710385.1 Candidatus Omnitrophota bacterium | reverse complement strand
TGCTTGCGATGTAAAAAGCTATGCAGGCTATCCAGGAATTTTTCCTTAGCCGTAAAAATCCTATTGAAATGTATAAATTTATCACACCGACAATCAAAAAATAAATTTTCTCACTCATTCCGGACACGAAAATTCCTCCGACAAGCGGAGACTTTGGGTATGTAGGCATAAATATAAAAGCAACGCTGACAACGCCCGTAAAAAAAGTTAATATTGCCAAAAGGGTTATGCCGAGCGGCCGCTTCCTGCTTGTAATCTGCGGCTTGGTTACGCCGAATATAGCCTTGACCTTGCCTTTATTGAAAAAAATCATGAAATACATGGGAATGCAGATAAAGAAAATAAAATTAGCGACAGAAAGGAAGAATTCAGGAATGTAGCTTGAGGGGTGCGCTCCTGACTCGTAAACTGACTGCGGAATAAATATAAGAGCGACAGCTGATGATATGCCTATAAAAATAGCGAATACCGACATCACAAAGATAGAGTATCTCGCCCAATTTTTTTTTAATATTATGCCAAATCCGGTTACTACCGGCCATAAAACCAGAAATAGCAGGTAAACAACAGCGGCTTCAAGGAGTTTTGGGTTATGAGTGAGATTTCCCGAAGGAAACAGCCCAAAGAGCATAACAACCAGCACAATAACGCCTACGCACAAAGTATAGATGCCAGCCAGCTTAACGAGTGTTTTTTCCATTTCTATATTTTGCCTAACCGCAGCAAAAGGCCAGGAAATACTTTTAAAAACTTATTTTTTCGCGGGCTCTACCTGGGTTTTTACTGAAATTTCTCCAAGGTTTACCTTGTTCGCGCCTTCAGCAATGCTTGATTCAGCTTCTTTTTTTATGCTGCTAAGTTTATCCTTGATATCATTCTGCATGGCCTTGTAACCATCCTGAAGCGCCTGCATTTCTTTTTTAAGGCTTTCTATCTTATCGCTTAATTCAGCCTTCATTTGTTCCGGCTGCCCTAGTTTTCCGGAAAGATCGCTTTTGTATTTGTCGTAGTCAGCTTTAAGCTCCTCAATATTTATTTTAAAACTGGAAATATTCATTTCAAAGTCATTCAGCTTATCGTTTAAAGCTTTATACTGCTTATTCGCAAGGTCTATCTTATCGTTGCAATCCTTGTACAATTTAAAATTCAACGCTGTTGCCAAAGCTATTGCCACAAATAAAACTCCTACCAGTACCGTAAATATTTTTCCGGACTTCATGAACACCTCCCTTTATTTACATATATTATATTTTTATTACTATAGCACGAAGGGCTGCTGTGTCAATACGGCCTTCAAACAAGCGGGCGTTTTTTGACAAATTCGCCGAGTTTTTCAAACACAACCTGCTCTAAATTGGTAAATTCTATCCCGGTTTCATAGATGAGCCCTTTGGCTACTTCTCTTTGCCTCACAACCCTTCCTGACAAATTTGCTCTTTCAGAGAAGAACGGAAATTGAGTAAGCATTTTAAGGGTTGTCCCCTTTGGAAAAAGTTCGCTGGTTGTAAGAAGAAGCCCGCCCTGGCTTATATTTATTGTTTGCGAAAGATTAAAATCAGAGTCCGAATACATATTTTTATAGCTCACAAGAAAAGAAGCAGAAGCGCGCTGATAGCGCCTTCTTTCTACTCCATTATACATACCACCCTCCTTGATTATAGCTTGCCGGATTAGCTGGAAAATGCAAGATACCCTGTAATCACCAGATTTACAACAGGCAGCATCATTAATACGCCTAGCCATTCCGGTTTATCGCGCAGCCTTGCAATTTCCATCCAGATTATAATCATAAACACGATATTCGCCAAAGGAATCAGCAAAAGAATAAACCACCAAAATGGTTTCCTGGCTATCATAAGCGTAAGAAGCACGTTTAATATGGGCAACCAGGCGAACCAGGCAAATGGCGTCTTTGTTTTGTTGGCTATTTTATGCAGGCATAGCGAAGTATAGAAATAAAACAAAAAAGCAATAACAAAGAGGGTCAGCAGAAGTAGACTTTCCTCCGGAGGGATACGCAGGTTTTTTTTCTTTGTGTAGCTCGTTCTTGACGGTATCTTTACAGATTTATTACTGCTGATAATTTTTGTTATAGAAGAGGTTTGCTTGGAAAAAATCGGGGCAGCAGGGCAACTCTCCCCTATCCTGCGCTCAAAAGACTGGCCTTTATATTCCAATGAAACCGCAGACTCGGAAATATTTGTTATTTTTATTCCGTTAATTACTTCGCCTTGCTTTACTGATTCTCCGTTTACAACAGCCAGGGAATTTTCTGCGTCATACATAATGCCGCTGACGCAAACCTTGGGCAATTGATCTGTTGTTTCCTGCGCCAAAGCAATCCCGGAAAAACACAAAAATACCAATCCGAAAATAAAATATATGCGTTTGTTATTCATAATAACCTGTTATCTTACACAAGTAGTATTTATTATATTACAGAATAAGGCATTTTGGTAGATATTTCAGCTCCGGGAAAAAATACCAGAAAAATGGCGGGAAATGGCTAATAAAAAAACGGATGCCAAATTATCGGCATCCGTTTAATATTCAAATTGCGGGGCATGGATTTGAACCATGGACCTCAAGGTTATGAGCCTTGCGAGCTACCTGTCTGCTCCACCCCGCGACGATATTCATAGGGGTTCCACCCCTTACATGACGTTCACCTAGAAGCATTTCCGCAGAAGTATTTTCTAGGTTCACTGTCACCCCGAAGTATTTTCAGGGAAGTGATAACCCATAAAAAACATAATAAGTTAAGAACGACTTGCAAAGAATTCTATCAACTTATTCTGCTATGTCAACAACTATTTCGTTTTCCCTTGCAACCCCGAGATTGTCGCGCGCGATTTTTTCGTAAAGATACGGGTCCTTGCCTATTTTTTTTAATTTTACCTGTAAAACCTTTATCTCTTTAACCAGCTTTTTATTTTTTACCTGAAGGTCATTATTTACCTGGCGAAGCTTCCTCAATTTTGCGTAATTAGGAAAATAAATAACCGCGCAAAATATGAGCAAAAGTACGCCCAGAAAAATGACCTTAGCTGCCTTAAAGTGACTTAAATTTAAAATTTTTACCGGCATATTCGCACTTTTTGCCTAATTCCTCTTCAATCCTCAATAACTCATTATACTTGGCGACCCTGTCTGTTCTTGAAAGCGAACCGGTCTTAATCTGTCCGCAGGCAGTTCCAACAGCAAGATGAGCGATTGTAACATCTTCTGTTTCTCCGGAGCGATGGGACATAACAGCCGTGAAGCCGTTTTTGAATGCCAAATCTATGGCAGCAAGGGTTTCAGACAAGCTTCCAATTTGGTTTACCTTTATCAAAATGGAATTGGCCGCCTTTTCTGTTATTCCCTTTTCAAGCCTTTTAGTGTTGGTAACAAACAAATCATCGCCGACAATTTGAATTTTTTTGCCAAGATTCGCAGTAAACTTTTTCCAGCCATTCCAGTCATCTTCGGCTAAACCGTCTTCTATGGACACGATTGGAAATTTGCTTATAAGCTGCGAGTAGAAATCAATCATATAATCGGAATTAACCTTTTGGCCTTCTAACATATAGCTGCCGTCTTTAAAGAAAGAGCTTGAAGCCGGATCTAATGCCAACGCAACCTCTTTCCCGGGTTTATACCCTGCTTTTCCAATGGCTTGTATGATTAGCTCCAGCGCTTCGCTGTTTTTGGACAAATTTGGGGCGAAGCCACCTTCATCGCCTACAGATGTAGAAAGATTTTTGCTTTTCAAAATGCTTTTTAGGTTATGGAATACTTCATCAGCAGCCTGCAGTGCGCGCCTAAAACTGTCAAAACCTATTGGCGCAATCATAAACTCCTGAATGTCCAAATTGTTATCAGCATGCAGCCCGCCGTTTAAAATGTTCATTAACGGAACAGGCAAAAGTTTCGCTTTTGCGCCGCCGATATATTTATACAAAGGAATTTTCTTTGCGTTGCTGTCGGCGCGGGCAACCGCGAGAGACACTCCCAAAATAGCATTCGCGCCAAGCTTTGCTTTGTTGGCGGTGCCGTCAAGTTTCAGCATAATTTTATCAATCTTTTTAAAATTGGGCTCCTCGCCTTTTATTTCCGGAAAAATTATTTCATTTACGTTGTTAACTGCCTTTGAAACGCCCTTGCCCATAAATCTTTTAGGATCTTTATCTCTAAGCTCAAGAGCTTCATGCTCTCCGGTTGAAGCGCCTGAAGGAACAGCAGCTCTGCCGAGAATACCGTTACTTAAAATAACATCCACCTCAACTGTCGGGTTGCCTCTTGAATCAAGAATTTCCCTTGCCTTAACCTGCTTAATCTTTGCCATGCTACTCCTTTCTGTTAGAAGCTGTTAATAATTAAATTTGTTGGTAATCGGCATTCTTCTGTCCCGTCCGAAAGCGCGGGGCGTAATTTTTATGCCTATAGGGCCCTGCCTGCGCTTGTATTCGCTTGAATCAATCATACCTATTACTTTACGGATTAACTTTCTATTAAACCCCTTTTTAACAAGTTTTTCAAGTGAAAAATCATCTTCAACGTATAATTTTATGATAGGGTCAAGCGTTGGGTACGGCGGCAGCGTATCTGTGTCTTTCTGATTCGGCTTTAATTCTGCTGACGGCGGCCTTCGTATCGTAGAAACAGGTATTATTTCTTTTTTGTAAAGACGGTTTATATACCGTGAGATTTTATAGACAAGCGTTTTCGGCACATCTTTAAGCAGCCCAAAACCGCCCACCATATCGCCGTAAAGAGTGCAGTAACCGCAGGAAACTTCGCTTTTGTTACCGGTGTTTAGAACGAGATAACCGAACTCATTAGAGTAGGCCATAAGAAGGCTGCCGCGTATTCTGGCCTGCAGGTTTTCTTCTGTTTTTGTGCCGTCTTTTCTTTTAAAAAGAGGCAAAAGTATTTTAAGGTAAGTATTCAGTATTTCGTCTATGCTGACAACATTATAAGCTATGCCTAGATTTTCGCAGATTTTTTTCGCATCGGAGAATGTCCCTTTTGAAGTATAGCGCGAAGGCATAATAAGGCCGCATACATTTTCTTTTCCAAGGGAAGAAGCCGCCATGGCAGCTACAACGGCAGAATCAATGCCTCCGCTTACCCCTATTATCACTTTTTTAAATCCGTTCTTTTTAACGTAATCATAGAGTCCAAGCTTAAGGGCAGAATAAGCTTCTTCTTCTTCTTTTACTTCTATTTTTTTCGCCGGATAATCCTTTTTATGGTTTAACTCAAACAGCAGAAAATCTTCCTCAAATCTTTTTGCCGCAGAAACGGTTTTTCCGGACGAAGACACAACCATGCTTGTTCCGTCAAACACAAGCTCATCCTGGCCTCCGATTAAATCGGTGTAAAATACGAAAGCGTTGGTTCGCCGGGCGAGATTCGCAAGAATTTTTTCGCGGGCGGAAATTTTACCAAGGTGAAACGGCGATGCGGATATGTTAACTATAAAATCAAGTTTTTTACGGCTCAGGCTCCTTACAAACCCTTCTCTCCATACATCCTCGCATATACTGACGCAAAATTTATACCCCTTAAACGAATAAAAGGAAAGTAAATCGCCCGGAGAAAAATATCTTTTTTCGTCAAAAACCCCGTAATTGGGCAGGTAAATTTTACGATAAACATCCTTAAGGGCGCCGTCTTTTAAAAATGCGCAGGAATTGTATATTTTTTCCTTTAACTTATCCACAAACCCCAAAAGCGCTATTATGCCTTTTGTTTCTTTTTCTATGATTTTCAGATAACGCAGGTTTTCTTCTATGAAATGGGGCTTAAGTAAAAGGTCTTCCGGCGGATAGCCGGTAAGGGAGAGTTCGGGGAATATTACGATATCGGCGTTTACGCTTTTTGCTTTGTTGATGTTGGAGATTATTTTATCAGCATTATATTTAATATCTCCGACGCAAGTATTTATCTGAGCTAAGGCAACTTTTAACATAATTAAATTATACAGTTTTATTGCTTAACCGGCAACTGCCGTGTATATCGCTATATTTTGCGGCTCCTCGCGCGCAATTTAAGGTATAGAAAAATACCAAAAATCAGAAGTATCAGCGAAATAAACTGCGAAAGGGAAAGAAAAAACACATTGCCTCTGGGGTCCCCCCTGAAAAATTCAATACCAAACCTGATTATTGAATAAAGAATCAGGTACAACGACAATATCTGGCCGTCAAATTTCTTATGTTTTCTAATGAATAAAAGCGCGATAAAAAGTAAAATGAGGAAAAAAGCCTCAAAGAGCTGAGTAGGAATTACGCACACGCCGAGCTCTCCCGCAGGAGATTCTTTCGGAAACAAAACGCCGATAAAAGAATCGGTCGGCAAACCATAACAGCAGCCGTAAGAAAAACAGCCGAGCCTGCCGAATGCATGGGCAAGCGGCACGCCTAAAACGATTATATCCGCCAGTTTTAAAAATCTTATTTTATGCAGCTTAGCCAGAAAAAAAAGCGAAATTACGCCGAAAACCACTCCGCCGTAAAAAACAAATCCGCTTCTGCTTAGAATCATTTCCGGCGGATTTCGGAGAAAATTCCCAAAATCGGTAAAAATATAAAAAATTCTTGCGCCTATAAAAGAAAAAATAAGAGTCCAGAAAATTATGTCTGAGAAAACGTTCTTATTTATATTTTCTCTGCCGGCTTCTCTGAGACAGAAAAAATAACCGCACAAAACTCCTACAAAAACCAGAAAACCATACGTGTAGATAGTAAATGAACCGATTTTGAAAAGTATTGGATGCATTTTAGTTTAAAATTAAAAGAAGTTACCTGGCTGTGACAAAACTTACCTTCTGTATGCCGGCATCTTTGGCGGCCTGCCACACTTCGGTGAGTATCCCTATGTTTGCGCTATCGTCTGCCTTGATAAAAACCGAATCATATTTGCTTTCCTTGAGCAACCCGGCTATATCTTTGGTGAATACCGGTTTGTTCTGCACGTAAAGCGTTCCGTCGGCAGAAATCCTTACTATAAGTATTTTGTTAAGCTCGCTGGAGGTGACAACATCCGGAAGCTTAACGTTTAACCCGGGCACAACCGCAAAACCGGTTGAGAGCATAAGAAAAGCAAAAAAAAGCAGCAGTATATTTAAAAATGCTATGCTATTTGCCTGGTTAAAAAAATTAGTTTTTTCAAGGCGCCTCTTAAACCTCACCCGCATATCTCCTCTGGGAAAGCGCCTCAAGCATTTCTCCCGAGGCTCTTTCGGCTTCAAGAATAAGGAAGTTAACTTTATGAACAAAATACTGATAAAATATTGAAGCCAGGAGCGCGACAGAAAGAGCGCTTACCGTGGCAATCAAAGACTGCCATAAACCCATTGCAATGTCAGACTGCGAAACAACCCCTACGCTTATTGCTTTTTGCGAAATAGCGTAGAAACTTTTAAACAAACCGATAGCCGTGCCCAAAAGCCCCAAAAGCGGAGTAATATTTGCAAGCATATTTAAAAATGACAAATTTTTCTCAAGCTTCGGCAGTTCATAAAGCGAAGCTGTTTCTATGGCTTCTTTTATGGTTTCCCGCGAATCTTCATAATAAATGAGTCCGGATTTAAGTATATTTGTCATGTAATAAGGGTTTTTTTCGCACATATCAACGGCTTCCGCGATTTTATTATTGCGCACGCAGTCAATTATCTGATGCAGCAGGTTCGGATTAGCTATTTTAATTTTTGAGAAAAAGAACAAAATGCGTTCAGCTATAATAGCAACAGCGAAAACCGAACAGAGCATTATCGGCACCATCATTAAACCGCCTTTGGATATCCAGAACCACATGCGTCCTCCTTCTTAATTCAAAAATTATTTATTCTTAATTTATTTGCTATTGCCAAGCTCTTCCAACCGCACTTTGGCAATGCGTGATTCTTCGGTATTAAATTCTGTTATTTTTTTGTAGAATTCCTTTGCTGATTCTATTTTATTTTCTTTCTCGTAAATTTTAGCAATCCTGAAATAAGACTTAATTCCGTAATCAGCGTTCTCTTCAGCCAAAGATTCTTTGGCTGAAGAGAATAAATAAATCACCTTTAAATACTCCTCTATCGCTTCTTTGTTTTTTCCCATTTTCTCAAGACAGGAAGCAAGCGAAAACCTTACCTCCATGGAATCTACCCCCTCACTAACGAGCTTACGCAACAACTTGCTGGCTGCGGCATAATCCCTGGTGTCCATTAAAAGAAGCGATTTCTCAAGCATGGCTGCCTTTGAAACGCTGGGCGAAGAGCTTATCAAATCATCATAAAGCCCCAGGGCATCTTTGGTCATGCCTTTACGCGCGTATATTTTGGCAAGATAAATTTTTGCCTTCAAGGAAACCGGGTCATCAGATGAAGATATTTTCCTGAAATACTCCTCTGCCTTGACCAAATCGTCTTTCATCATCGCAAGGTGGCCAAGTGAAAATGCGGCTTCTGCCGCGGCTGAGGAATCCCGGTAGTTGTCCAAAGTCATTTTATAATATCTTTCAGCCTCCGCATAATTCTGCTCCTTTTCGTATAATCCTCCGAGATACAAAGCAACAGATGCGGCATAAGGCGAAGATTTAAATTTTACCAGAAATTCTTCCCAGGTTTTTTTCGCTTTGTCAAAATCGGACATATTAAGATAGCAATTGCCTATGTCTATAAACCCAAGCTCCTGCGTTTGAGCATCCTTAAATTTATCTATCATCTCCCTGAAAAGGCCGGCTGCGTTCTGGTATTTTCCTTCATTAAAAAAGCATTTACCGTACAAATAGTAAACACGCGCGAGCAACTCATCCTGCGGAAATTTTTTCATAAAATCTTCAAGGAGGGCCTTTGCTTCCTGGTAATTTTCCTGGCTGAAATATCCTACCGCAAGATAATATTGCGCCTGCGGGATAAGCTTTGAAGACGGAAAATTTTTCTGCAGATTGCGAAGCGCGACAAGCGATTCCTCAAGCTTTTTGCTCTTAAGATACGCCATACCTATCTGAAATTGTATATAATCCGTGTAAACTGTATTTGGGTTGTTGGCAAGAATTTCATTGTATATATCAAGCGCCTGGCTGAAATTACCCGCTTCCTGGTAAGTATCTGCTATCTGGATTTGCGAGCTTACCATAACCACGGAATTATTCGTGTATTTTAAGGTATTCTTGAATTCATCAATGGCTTTTTTAAACTCCCCTTTTTTAAGGTAACACCACGCAAGTCCGTAGTGGGCCTTATCAAGCACGTCTGCGTATTGGTTGTTTTTGAAATTATCAAGGATAAACCGGTACGCTGAAAGGGAGTCGTTTATCCTGCCCATTTCATACAATGTATCTGCCTTAGCAAGATAAATGCTTGAAACCATTTTGCTCTGCGCAAAAGTCCTGATAAATTTCTCAAAAGCATCCAAAGCGCCCTGATAATCTCCGGTCCTGAATGAATATGTGCCTTCACAGAAAAGCTTAACCTGCGCGTCTTTTATTTCTGAAATAGTATTCTTTGCTTCTTCATTGCTGCCCTTTGCTATTAATGAAAAGACAAGGCCCTGATAAATTAAATCATCCAGATAATCATCATTGCTTAGTTCCAGGCTGCGCCGGTAATAGCGCGTAGCGTGCTCAAAATCATTGCGGTCGTAAAAAGCTTCTCCGAGATAAAAACATGCCGTTGCCGCAACTTTACTTTTGGGATAAGCTTTCAGGAATTTTTCATATTTCTCTCCAAGCGAAATAATACGGGAATAGCTTTTATTCTGAAAATAAAAATCAAAAAGGCTGGAATAAGTATTATCAATAACTTCGTTATCCTTGCTCTCGGCAATTACCTGCTCAAGATAATCCTCGCCTGCGGCTTCATCGGAAAGCGCAAGGCAATCCAAACCTGCCAGGTAATAAGCCTGCCAGATGAACTTAGACGACGGAAAATCAGAAATGACTTTTTTTGCAAACGCAAGTGAATTAGCGAAGTTTTTCCCTTTTGAATAAACCTGGGCAAGCAGATAGTTTACCTCATCGTAACTCTGGGAAGCTTCCGGTTTTGTAAGCAGTTCGTTTAAAACAGGCAGCGCCGAGGAATAATCACCCCTGTAATAAAGGCATTTTGCCATATACAGCTTTGCGTTGCTTACGTTTTTGCTGGAAGGAAAATCTTCCGTAAATTTTTTAAAAAGCGAAAAGCTTGCATCATAGAACCCGTCTGAAAAAGCTTTTGCGGCAACGAAAAATTTTTCCTCTTCATCGTTTGCCGCAGAAACTGCCTGCGCAAACGAAAACAGCATAACGAGAACAAGGAGAATTTTCTTAACTATTTTCATGTTGTTTTGTTTTTTGCTTTCAGTTTTTCTTTTAAAAAAATCCCCGTGTACGAAGACTTATATTTTATAACTTCTTCCGGAGCTCCGCAAGCGACAATATGCCCTCCGGCGGCGCCTCCTTCCGGGCCTAAATCTATAATGTAATCCGCGCACTTAATAACATCAAGGTTATGCTCAATAACCAAAACAGTGTTTTTCTTATCCACGAGCCTGCTTAAAACGGATAAAAGTTTTTTAGTGTCGTCAAAATGAAGGC
>JAQTUC010000168.1 GCA_028710385.1 Candidatus Omnitrophota bacterium | reverse complement strand
TGCTTAAAAGCAGGGAATCTTTGCTTAAGTCAAATATCCTCGCGCCTTTAAGCGCGGCACTTTCTCTTGTTGACTATAAGCCGGACTGGAAGAGAGAGAAATATAACGATGGAGATGTTTGCATATTGGGAATGGATGTCGGTTCAACCACAACCAAGGCTGTGATGCTTAGAGAAAGAGATAATGCGGTGCTTGATTCAATTTATTTAAGAACAAACGGAAACCCCATTGAGGCTGCCTGCGCTTGTTATAAATCGCTTGCGGCTAATGTTGATAAAAAAATAAAAATAATAGGCCTTGGTGTTACCGGCTCAGGCAGGCAGATAGTTGCTTTGCACGCCTTAAGCGATGCAATAGTCAACGAGATTATCGCGCATTCACGGGCAGCCGTGCATTTTGATCCGGAGGTTGATACGATTTTTGAAATAGGCGGGCAGGACGCTAAATATACGCACGTGACAAACGGAGTTTCTTCCGACTATGCCATGAATGAAGCTTGTTCCGCAGGCACGGGCTCTTTTCTTGAAGAGTCCTGCAAGGAAACATTGGGTGTGGGTTTAAATGAAATTGAGCAGTATGCCCTGAAAGGAAACCAGCCGCCGAATTTTAACGACCAGTGCGCAGCCTTTATAAGCAGCGACATAAAAGCCGCCTGCCAGGACGGCCTTAAAAAAGAAGATATCATAGCGGGTTTGGTTTATTCAATCTGCGTTAATTACAATAACAGGGTTAAAGGAAACAGAATTGTCGGAAATAAAGTATTTATGCAGGGAGGCGTATGCTACAACAAAGCTGTTCCTTTGGCTATGGCGTCTATCCTTGGCAAGAAAATAATTGTTCCTCCTGACCCGGGATTAATGGGGGCGTTCGGCGTTGCCCTGGAAGTTAAAAATAAACTTAAAGTTGGCCTTTTAAAAGAAAAAGAATTTGACCTTAACGAGCTTATGAACCGCAAAGTCACGCACAAGGGGTTTTTTAAGTGCGGCGGAGGTGTCGGCTGCGACAGGAAATGCGATATCGCGAGGATAGAAGTTTTAGGCAAAACCCATCTCTTTGGCGGCTCGTGCAATAAATATTATAACCTTTGTTATGATCTTGAATTTGATAGCGAAAAAATGAATTTGGCGAAAAAGCGCGAAGAATGCCTTTTCGGCGCTTTTAAGGAAGAAAGGAAACAGCAGCCTGCGAAAGCCGTGAAAAGTGTTGGAATTAACAAATCATTCCTTACGCATATTTTATTTCCGTTATATTATAATTTTTTTACTTCTTTGGGCTGTAAAGTTATAGTTCCGGATGAAATTTGCGACGAAGGCGTCCAGCTTAAAGGCGCTTCCTTCTGCTATCCCGCGGAAATAGCGCACGGGTTGTTTCACGATTTATTAAAACAATCTCCGGATTATATTTTTCTACCGCAGATTTTAGAGCTTAAATCAAAAAATGTAAAACAAGTAAGAAAAGAGCAGCAGTCTACCTGCGTAATACTGCAGGGAGAGGCGTATTATCTGCGCAGTTCTTTTAAGGACGTAGATAAAAGCAGAATTTTGTCTCCCGTGCTTGACTTCTCAAAAGGTTTAAAAGGCTGCTGCCGCCAGTTTTTGGATATGGCTGAGGCGATGGGTTTTAGGCGTATAGCCGCTAAAAAAGCCTATAAAATTGCCTGCGCTAAACAGCATGATTTTGTGAAAAAAACAAAACACTTCGGACAAATGTGCCTGGATGAGCTTAAAAAACATCCCGACAGGATTGCTGTCGTTTTATTGGGAAGAGCCTATAATGCTTTTGCTCTTGAGGCTAATATGGCCATACCTGATAAATTTGCTTCCCGCGGAATAACCGTTATACCTTTTGATTGCCTTCCTTACGAAAACGAAAGTGACGACCGGCATATGTACTGGGCAACGGGACAGATGCTTCTTAAAGCGAGCCGGCTTATAAAAAAACATCCTCAGCTTTTTGGAACATTCATTACAAATTTCAGCTGCGGCCCTGATTCTTTTATAGTTGGAAACGTCAGGGACATTATGGGCAAAAAGCCTATGCTTATACTTGAGATAGACAGTCATACCGCGGACGCAGGAATCAATACCAGGATTGAGGCATTTCTGGACATCGTAAACGGCGTGCGAAGCCAGGGCCATGGCTTTGAAGAAAAAAAAGAAAAGTTTAAACCGGCGCGCTGTATCAATTTCAGAAAAAAAATATGGATTACTTCTTCAAACAGGGAAAGGTTTTCCATAAAGGACCAGAGAGTAAAAGTTGTTATTCCGGCAATGGGCGAGCTTGGGCCTCAGGCTTTGGCCGCGGTATTTAGGTCCATAGGCATCAATTCCGTGTCGCTTCTTCCCTCGGATGATATTTCTTTAAAGTACGGAAGAGCCAACACTACCTGCAAAGAATGTTTGCCGCTTATTTTAACCGCAGGCGGATTAATCAGGTATTTTAAGGAGCAGCCCGCAACCGGCGATGTTCATGTGTATTTTATGCCTGCGACAGGAGGAAACTGCCGTTTCGGACAATATAACGTATTTTTAAAGAATATGATAAGAAAACAGAAAATGAAAAATCTTGCTGTGTGGTCTATGGACACTCAAAACAGCTATACCGGCCTGGGCGTTAAATTTAATAAGCTTGTTTTAAAGGCCGCGATAATTTCAGATGTTATGTATGATATGAAAAATGCCATTAAAGCCCTGGCCAAAGACAG
>JAQTUC010000167.1 GCA_028710385.1 Candidatus Omnitrophota bacterium | reverse complement strand
CCTCCTGCACACCTGGATACACGAAACAGCAAAAAACGCACCGCTTCCGGTTGCCGCGTATCTGCCGGCAGCACTTGATAAACTTCTTGGTATATATCTGCTCGTGAGAATAGTTTCTAATTCATTTTTCCTGGATAACGCAGCGAAGATAACCCTTATAGTAATAGGCGCTTTAACGATAATTTTTGCCGTAATGATGGCTTTGGTGCAGCACGACATAAAAAAGCTTCTGGGTTACCACGCAGTAAGCCAGGTAGGCTATATGGTTCTAAGCATTGGCTGCGCAACACCCATTGCAATTGCCGCGGGAATTTTTCATATGATTAATAATTCGCTTTATAAATGCTGCCTTTTTCTTGGCGCAGGAAACGTAGAGAAACAAACAGGCACAACAGAACTTGAAAAATTAGGCGGTCTTAGCCGTTTAATGCCTGTGACATTTGTTACATTTCTTATAGCCGCGCTTTCAATATCGGGTATTCCGCCGCTTAACGGATTTGTTTCAAAATGGATGATTTACCAGGGAATGGTTGATTTCACAAAAACTCTCGGCTCGTCCAATTTAAAAATAATAGTTACTTTGTCTTTATGCTGCGCGCTTTTAGGCAGCGGCCTTACGCTTGCGTCTTTCCTTAAAGTGATTTCCAGCGTATTTTTCGGAAATACAAAAATAAAAGCCAAAGAAGCGCGATTTTCTTTGCTGCTTCCGGCTGTAATACTTGCTTTATTCTGCATAATCTTTGGAGTTTTTGCTTATTCAACAATACTTAAGTTCATAGAAAAAATTACAGGAAGTTTTTCAATGATAGGGTTATGGCAGCCCATGGGCGCAACAATTCTTATAGTAATAGGCATAGTTTTAGGCGTGATTATTTTTAAATTGTCTTCTCTTAAGCTTCGCGTAAGTCCAGGCTACACAGGAGGAGAAGAATCAAAAATAAGCCCCAAGGAAGAAGCAAAGCTTGAGGATTTTTACGCAACAATAGTTGAGCTGCCGTTTTTAAAAAGAGTGTATGCGCTCGCGGAAAGAAAAGTATTTGATATTTACGAACAGCTTAGAAAGCTTTTCTTTGTGTTTTCGGATTTCCTTAAAAAATTGCACAACGGGGTTTTGCCTACGTATCTTGCGTGGTGTTTGCTTGCAATGATAGGCTTGTTTTACATATTTTTTAAATAAAATGATAGAGCTAAATTTACTTTTAATTTTTATTATTATCGCTGCAATTGTAGCCATTGAGGTAAAGGACCTGCTTAGCGCGGTAGTTGCTGTTGGGGTAAGCGGTTTTGGCTTATGCATAACATTTCTAACGCTTAAAGCCCCTGATCTTGCTATTACCCAGCTTGTAGTTGAAATCCTATGTTTAATAATTCTTATACGCGCGACAATACGCCTTGACCTTCCGTTTTCTACATCCGGAAGGTGGTTTGTAAATACCTTTATAACACTCGTGTTCGTTGCGGTATTTTTTTATTGCGGTTACAAAGCGCTTAACAGTTTGCCGCAATTTGGCAACCCCATAATGAAGGTATCGCAGTTTTACCTTACCGAAGGCACTCTTGAAAAAATACATGCAACCAATCTGGTTTCAGCCATAAATCTTAATTTCCGCGCTTATGACGCGCTCGGAGAAGCAACCGCGCTTTTTGCCGCAGCAATAGGCGTTATGGCTTTGATGAGGAGAAAAGGTAAAAAAACACCCGGAGAAAAAGAAAGCGATGGATAACAACGCAGGAATGAGTTTAATAGTAAAAACGGTAACGCGGATTTTGGTAGGATTTATCCTGCTTTACGGAATTTACATAGTGCTTCACGGCCACATCTCTCCCGGCGGAGGATTCGCCGGCGGTTTCATCATCGCGCTTACTTATATTCTTTTTATGCTTGCTTTCGGAAAAGAAGAAATTTTAAAAAGAGTTCCCCAGTCACGCATACCGCTTTTAGAAAGCATAGGCGCTTTAATGTTTTTGACAATTGCTGTTTTGGGCTTTTTTGGGGGTTATTTCTTTGCAAACTGGCTCCCAAAAGGCATTTCGTTTAAACTTTTTTCAGCAGGTACCATTCCAATTTCCAACATCGCGCTTGCCATGCTTGAAGTTTCTCTGGGGTTGTTTGGAATATTCCTGGTATTGGTGCTGCTTAAGTTTACGCCTTCCAAAAACGGAGGAAAAGAAAACTAATTATGCTTACATACCTTTTATGCCTGGTTTTATTTTGCGTCGGGCTTTACGCGATTTTGCGTAAACGAAACATAATAAAAATAATCATCGGAGTTGTCATCTGCGAATACGCGGTGAATTTATTCCTTATTGTTTTCGGCTATCGCGCAAACGGGCGTTCGCCGATATATTCCCAGGACCAGAAAATAATTGATATGGTTGACCCGCTGCCGCAGGCTTGCGCAATGACATCAATTGTAATGGGGCTTGCCATAACAGCACTGCTGGTTGCAATCGCCATACGGATTTACGAAAAATATTCAACTTTTGACATAACAAAGATACGTAAATTAAAAGGTTAATATGAAGTTTATTCCATTATTTATTATTTTGCCGCTTTTATGTGCTTTCATTCTTACGCTTTTTGGAAAGCGGAACCCAAGAATAAGCGCATTGTTTTCCACAGCAACAACGCTTTTGCTTGCTATACTTTCTGTGTTTACCATAATAAAAGTAAATTCAAACGCTTTACCGCTTATCTATGAAATAGGCGGCTGGGGGCCTACCGTAGGC
>JAQTUC010000048.1 GCA_028710385.1 Candidatus Omnitrophota bacterium | reverse complement strand
ATGTCCGAAATGGCAGCTGATTGGCAGGGGCGTTTAGTAAATATTTTCAAGGCATTTGATTGGAACAACTTTTTTGAAGAAGCAGAAAAACACTTTAAGCAAATGCCGAAAAAAACTTACGAAGAGTTTAAGGAATTGCGCGGGAATTTAGCTGAGTTTTTATCGGAAAAAGCGCTTAATCTTGAGCGCGCCTATCAGTGTTTTGCCGTATTGATGCTTCTTATGATATTTATAAATCTTGTGTTTCCTGATAATGCCTTTGCAAAAGGCTATTACGGAAGCCATCATAACGCAGGCGACAATTATCAGACGCAGCAGACTTTTATAATGCCTGTTCCCGTGTCTCCATTTAGCCAGTCCGCCTTTCACGCCAACGATCTTTCAACTTTTATTCCGGATATAAAGGGCAACCCGCATATACGAGGAAGAACGCGCTTTAAGGCTCCGCAGGCAAGCGGCGAGAAGAAAGACGAAGCGCTGTTTTATGCGCTTTCCGACGATATTATTTTAACTAAAACAGGAAAACCCTACCTTGTTTTTGAAGAAACCCCGTATGCTATGAGGTTAGAGCCGGAAAAATTTGTTCTCGTTGAGTCAGAAAATAATTACCCGCTTTTTGAATTTTATCCGGATGCGGAAACAATACAGTCTTTAAGGACTAATATTGAACTTCAGCTTAAGGCTGTTGATAAGGCAATCGCGGATTACAGCAAATGGCTGGCCTGGACGGCGCCTGCAAGGTATTTTGACAAAAACAACAACGATGAATCCAGGGAGCTAAATAATGTAAAAGCAATCCAGTCTGCCCTTTCACAGCTGTCTTTAAAATCATACATTTATAAAGCGCTGCCGGAAAAGGAACCGTCTTCATTTAAGCTGGGGCCGGGCGTTTATATTACAAAGGAAGGCAGTATATTGTTCAGGCGCGCAGATGGAAATGTTGTAAATTATCCTTACCGGGAATTTACTAATACTACGAGCTTTAGTTCAATAGGAACCAGCGATAAGCTTGATGGATTTGTGAGGGCGTTACTCAGAAAAACCGCGCTTAAACTTCCGCCTTCAAATGTTTTACGTTTAATTATAGAAAATAAAATGCCGCTAAATGAGCTGCGAAAAAATGAATAATACAGGTTTTTCAATAAAATCTCTGGCGGAAAAAGATAAGAAGAATTGGGAAGCTCTGGTTTCTGTAACGCCTGAAAGCGGCTTTATGCAGTCCTGGCCCTGGAGCGAATTTAAGGAAACTGAAGGCCAGAAGGTGCTGAGGGTAGGCGTATTTGAAAACAACAGGCTCATAGGAGGAGCTATCGCCTATTATGTCCGGTCTTCTCTGGGCTCGTCTTCGCTTCATGTGCCGCATGGCCCGGTTTTGCCCTGGAAAGAGCCTGAGAAGGCAGCCTTATGCATGAAGCTTTTAAAAGAAGAATTTGCTTTTATCGCAAAAAACATCAATTCGCCAAGCTTACGTATAGAGCCGTTTGTTATCGGTGAATTTCCCGAGTATATAGGAAGGCCTATACGCGCGCCGCTTGATTTAGTTCCAACGCCTACGCTTTTAATTCCTATTGATAAAAGCGATAGCGAAATACTTTCTGCAATGCCTTCAAAGGGGCGTTACAATATAAGGCTTTCGCAGAGAAAGGGCGTTGAAATATTTTCTTTTAATACGCCGGAAGCAATAGAGGATTTTTATCCGCTTTTTGAACTTACTTTTTCCAGGCATAATTTTCAGGGGGAAAGCCGTTCTTTTTTTGAAAACCTGGTGCGCTGCCTTGGGCAGTCTATCGCCAGAGTGTATATTGCAAAATATAAGGGCATTGCTGTTTCTGCGGCAATAAGCATTTTTTACGCAGAGCGGGCCACTTATCTTTATGGGGGAAGCCTTACGTTTTTTAATTCAAGCATGGCAAGTTACGCTCTTCATTGGAAGATGATGCAGGACGCGCGCGCTGCCGGCTGCCGTATTTACGATATGTACGGCATTGCGCCGGAGAATGAGCCGTATCATCCATACGCAAAATTTTCCCGGTTTAAAACAAGGTTTGGAGGCAATATCGTTCGTGTCGTAGGGGCGCATGACATTTATTTCTATCCGCAGTTAGCGGATATGTGGGCAAAAAGCGTTGAGTCTGTATTGTAGATAAAAAGAGGAGGAGAAAATGAAGGAGATACTTGCGGGAATGCATTTGGGGCAGGTTTTTGGAACTATAATTTACAGCATACTGGGAGTAATAATTTTTATCTGCACCTACGGGCTTATCGCGAAACTAAGCCCTTTTTCGGTTAAAAAAGAAATAAGCGAAGACCATAATGTTGCGCTCGGTATAATTATAGGCTCGGTCATAATAGGCTTAGCTATTATTATTGCGGCGGCCATACAGTAAAAGATTTCAGTTTAATATCTATCTATGGCAAAATCAGAAAAAAATAAAAGCAAATGGGTGCATCTTTTAGCTGATTTTTTTAACGCGGATGCGGATAAGCTGCGCAGCGAAAAGAAAATAATGTGCGCGCTAAGAAAAGCGCTTAGGAAAAATCATTTCCGCATAATTAAAAGCGGCAGCTATAAATTTAAAACAGGCGGCCAGGGGGTTACCGGATTTTTTATGCTCGCCCAATCGCATGCGGCATTTCATTCCTATCCTGAGTATGGCTATCTTGCGCTTGATATTTATTCCTGTGGCGGGCATAATCCTAAACCCATAGCCGAAGAAATTAAAAAATACCTGGGTAAGTGCGCGGCAACAAAAATTATCCATAAACGAGGCAGCAATTTTTTTAAACACATTTAGGAGGAGGCAACAAATGGGAAAAAAACCGGAAAACAAAGTTTTGACAATCATCCAGGCGGCGGTTTGCGTATTTATTTTAAACATTTTTTGTTCTTTTGGAGTCTTCTCCGGAGAAATTCCCGTTGAACGCCTGAATAAATTTGCAAAGCAAATGCATGAGCTGCAAAAGAGAATGGTTGGTTACCCTGTTAATCAGAATACAGACCTTAAGGAATTTTATGAATGGTATCTTTCTTCAAAACTGTATGAAGTTTCAATGAATAATGTAGGCGATCCGCAAAAGCCGGGCATTATCGGAATGAATACGCATGAATTTGAGAATGAAGTAGTTGATTTTTTTGCTCCGTTATATGGATTCTCCAAAGGCGAAGTTTGGGGTATAGTTACAATGAGCGGGACAGACGGCAACAGCCATGGAATGTATTTCGGAGCAAGGCAGCTTTTTGCTCAAACAAAGATACAGCCTGTTTGTTATGTTTCTGAGGAGGCGCATTATTCCATAAAACGGCTTGCTGACGTCCAGAATCTTGAACTTAAGCTGATTAAAGCTGATGCAACAGGAAAAATGATTGTAAGCGAATTTGAAAAAGCGCTTGACCCTTCAAGGCCGGCATTGGTTGTAATTGCCATGGGCACTACCTTTAAGGGGGCAATTGACAATCAGGCGGAAATTGATGCGGTTATACGTAAAAAAAAGCCGATAGCAGTTTACCGGCACGTTGATGCCGCGCTGTTTGGAGGATACCTTCCGTTTACCGAATATGGAAATTTTGTAAACAGAAAGACGGTTTATTTTGATTCAATTGCCGTAAGCGGGCACAAATTTTTCGGTTTTGACGAGCCAATGGGAATCTTTTTAACCACCAAAAGCACTGTCAATCAAACCAATCCTTTTAATGTGGCGTATCTTAATCAGGCAGTGCCTACGATAACCTGCTCGCGTAACGCGCTTTCAGCGTTGAAATTCTGGTGGAAAATCAAGAAAACAGGAATAAGAGGATTTGAAGAACAGGCAAAAATGATTATTTCAAATTCAGAATATCTGGAAAAAGAACTTAAAAAAATAAACTGGCCGGTTTGGCGCGGCGAGCATTCAAATACTGTTTATTTCAAAAGGCCGGATAAAGCCGTGATTGAAAAGTACGGCCTTGCGCCTGAATTTGACGCGCGCTTAGGCGGTAACCTCGCGCATATAGTTGTTATGCAGAATGTAAGCCGCGAAGTGATAGATGGGATTGTTTCGGAGATAAAAGTGCAGATGAGCGAACGCGGTTTAAGCGCGCAAAGATAAAAGGTTTAAAATGCAATTTGAGTCAATTTTTCCTTTAGTTATAGTTTTTGTCGTTGTGGCCATTCTGTTCCTGAGGGGTTCTGAGGAGAGGAGTAAGCTTAGCACTTTAGCCGCCCGTTTCAACGGAATTATAACTAAGTTCAGTTTCTATCCCCAAATGAGCGCAGAATACCATGGTCTAAAATTTTTAATCAGGCTTATTCCTGCCGGTAAGTCTTCGCCGCCTTGCCTTGAAATTATTTTACTAAAAAATTCTTCTTTTAAATTAAAAATATACAGGGAAAATTTCTTGAGCAATTTTGGAGAAAAACTTCACCTTATTCATGAGGTGAAGATAAACGACGAAAAGTTCGACAGTGAATTTATGATTTTTTCGAACAATCAGCAGCAGGCAGTAAGCCGTTTAAGGAACGAAAGCGCAAAAAATATGGTCCGTGAATTATTCGGCTGCGGGTTCAATTATATTATAATAACAGGCAAGTCAATTACGATAGGGAAACCGGATTATGGCCTTGAGTCCGATGTCAACCATGACTCTGTAACCAATGTTTTGCGTAAACTTATTTCTTTTTCAAGCGGAATATAACTTAAATGCGAATATGGGATATTGAACCAGGTAGGCTCTGTCGCAATCATCTTCTTGGAGAACACCGCGAGCTTCATGCGATATGGGCTATTCTTACAAAAAATAAAAAAGGATATTCCAGGCATCCTGAAACATTAAGGTGGAAAAATAAATTAGCTGCTTTATATATACGGCATGAAAAGCTTGTTAAGGAAATGGGGGAAAGAGGATATTGTCATTTAAGCAAACTTAACCGCAAATTCGCAACAGGGAAAGTAAAGCAGAGTGCATTCGTAGACTCACCAAGGAAACAGAAGCAAATATTGAGAAGAAAAAAATGCAGATGCAAGGTCTAAGCTGACAATTTGTTTAAAGTTTCTGTTTTGATTGCTTAAATTAAGTAAGTTTAATTATGAAACCAAATTACAAAACGCATACGCAGGCAAGTGGCAAGCGGTTGGGGCCGCCTGTGTTTGCTAAGTTTATAGTGAATGGTTTATTTATCGTCTCTTTGCTGGCAATATTTATAAGCCATTCAAATACGCATAAGATTGGCATTTCTGTTCCCGATCTGAATACTGCAAATGAACTTTATAGATACAATCCATCAGAAACTAAATCTTATGCTAAAGACGCGCAGTCGCTTCATCTGCAGGCTAAATCCTTGATACGGCAAAAAAAATACAAAGAAGCAGAAACTTATGCGCAGAAATCTCTGGAAGCGAAAAGCAATTTTTACCGCGCCTATATGGATTTGGGCGTTATTTATACAAGTTACGGCGATTACATAAGAGCGGAAAAGCTGTTTAAAAAAGCCCTTGAGTTTGTTGGGAACGATACTTTTGATCTTGAAATTATTTACGCTGACCTTGGGCTGATTTACCTTGTTGAAAGGAGGTTTAACGACTCCTGGGATTATCTACGCATGTCTTACGAGAGGAAAAATTATCTCGGAGATGATTTCTGGGACGATAAGAGGTTGAAGTATGTGCCCACAAACAACAAAACCGGATTTATTGAGCAGAACGAGAACAATACGAAACTCCCCCGGGAAATAAGAGAGAGGCGTAACCGGCTGGATGCATTGTTGGGGGTGAATAACGAAGAGATTGTAAGAAATTGCGAACAGTACCTTAAAGATAATCCCGGTTCGGTTTACGACTATGTTTTCAGGTCGCTGCTGGCATCCGCGCTCTATCGCCGGGGCGAGTATGAAAAATCATATGAGCAGCTTAAAATAGTTGAATCAGAAAAAATACCGGAAAATTATATTCCATGGGTAAAGCTGATGTATGGATATTTATATAAACAAAAAGGCGAGCGTCAAAAGGCAATAAGTTATTTCAGGGATGTTATCGTAAATTACCCTGACTACGAAGCAGCCGGCCAGGCGAAACAGATGCTTTTAAAGCTTGCAGATTAAATTGTCAGCATCTTGTGTTGTCAGGCGGTAAATTATAACTGATAAAAATTAAGCCTTGACAGTGGCGATGCCGATAAGATAATTTTAACAGGGAGGCGCAGGCATGAACCAAAAAATCCGTGGTTTTTCGTTTTTGGGATGTTGTTTGTTATCCGCTGCTATGTTAGTTCTGCCTTTTTCTTATGTTTTCCCGCAAGAAAAGCAGCAAGCAGCAAAGGAAGAAGTGAAACAGGAGCAGCCGGCCAAGGAAGAAACAAAAACTGAAAGTTTATCCGCGCCGGAAACAGTAAATTGGAAAGGTCTATACGCAGGTTTACACGCAGGCTACGGCTGGGGAGATGGAGATACGCGTTTTAACGCTCTTCCTGATCCGGCAACATTTGTTAATCTTGGAAATACAACCTTAAGCACTGATCCTACCGGAGCAATTGCCGGCGGCCAGATAGGTTATAACTGGCAGAAAAATAAATTTATCTGGGGCCTTGAAACTGATTTTTCCTGGTCAGGATTATCCGGTTCTGATGTCAGAAAACCTTTCTCCCAGCACAACGGTACATCTTATAACGGAGCGCTTACAGCGCACCAGGATACTGACTGGTTTGGAACGCTGCGTATGCGCCTTGGTTTTGCTCCTATGCCAAAATTACTTCTTTATGGTACAGGCGGTATGGCCTATGGAAGAGTAAATTATTATGCCGATTCAAATTTCATACCCGTAGGAAACGAACAATACACCAAAGCCATGACCAAAACCAGAGTAGGCTGGACTGTCGGCGGCGGAGCTGAATATGCGTTAACCCAAAAGTGGAGCATAAAAACAGAATATCTTTACTATGATTTAGGCACCCAATCCGGCACAGCTGATCCAAGCATTCCGTTTCCTGCTGGTTCGCCGAATTATCAGGTTGAATACAAATGGAAGACTTCTGCGCAGACAGTTAATGTCGGCTTAAACTACAGATTTTAATTGGCCAAGGAACAGAGAAAAATTAAAACTTGAAAGTTGTATTAACCCCCTGCAATATCTTTGCAGGGGGTTTTTATTCTAGAGGCGCTTAATTGCTTTTTGTATCTGCCGGATTTGTGATATTATAATGACAGGTTTCATTCGGGGCTTTTGGAGTAGATAAAGGAGGTGCTATGAGCGAATTGCAGAAAAGGAAAACGCATGGTTTAGCTGTTACCAGCTTGGTTTTGGGTTGCTTTTTTCTTGTGCCGCTACTCGGGTTTGCCCTTGGTTTTCTTGCGGTTATTTTCGGGATAATTGCCCTGGTCAGTATTTCAAACAACAAACAAGCCTATAAGGGCAGCGGAATGGCAATAGCAGGACTTATTATGGGAGTTATCGGTATAATTATAGTTCCTATAATAGCTATATTACTGGCTATAGCTATACCGAATTTTGTAAGAGCAAGTTTAAGCGCTAATGAAGCAGGAGCGCAGGCAAATCTTACTGCTGTGTCGGCTGCGGCAACCAGCTACAGGGCCACAAATGGCAGATACCCGAGGGAGGATTCGGATCTTCTCCGCGCTGTCCCGCCTTATTTAAGCGTGGCTTATAATGGTAAAACAATTGACGGTTATACTTACACAGTAATATTTACCCCGGATAGCTATAAAATAACTGCTGTTCCTGAAACTTGCAATGTTACCGGAAAAAAAGTTTTTATTGTCAGGGACGGGGAGTTTTCCGAAAGCGACTGCAAGTAAATTTTAACAATTTAGATTTTCAGAGGATTTATATCAATCAATGATTCCCATCGAATTAATATTATTAGTATCATCTTTGCTTGTGTTTTTAAGCATATTGGCGAGCAAGCTTTCCTACAAAATAGCTGTCCCGTCGCTTTTGCTGTTTATTGCGGTTGGGATGCTTGCCGGTTCAGAAGGAATCGGTGGAATTTACTTTAACGATCCTGCGCTTGCAAAATCAATAGGGATCATCGCTCTGATTTTTATAATTTTTTCTGGCGGTATTGACACGAATTGGGGAGAGGTTCGCCCGGTTGTTCTGCCGGGCGTATTGCTTTCAACCCTCGGCGTATTATTGACTGCGATTATCACGGGTTTATTCGCGGTTTATATTCTGAAATTCACTTTTTTAGAAGGGCTTCTGCTTGGTTCAATAGTTTCATCTACTGATGCTGCGGCGGTGTTTAGTATTTTACGCTCAAAGCGGATAAGCCTGAAACCGCCTCTTAAACCCTTGCTGGAATTTGAGTCTGGCAGCAATGACCCCATGGCGGTTTTTCTCACCTTAACAGTCCTGGGTATGATTACCGCAAATAAAGTAAATTTCGGAATGGCGATAACTTCATTTTTCTGGGATATGGCCATAGGCGCTATTATAGGGTATGCGATGGCAAGAGTAAGTATTTTTGTTATCAATCGCATAAATCTTGAATACGACGGGTTGTACCCGGTTCTTACTATTTCCCTTGTTATGCTGACCTATTCGCTGGCAAGTTTTGTGAAAAGTAACGGCTTTATTGCTGTTTATCTGGCAGGGCTTATCATGAGCAATCAGCAATTTATGAATAAAAGGATTATTGTCCGCTTCCATGATGGCGTAGCATGGCTTATGCAGATTGCAATGTTTTTGACTCTTGGCTTGCTGGTTTTCCCTTCGCAGCTAATACCTGTGTGCGGAGTTTCCGTTTTAATTGCTTTCATCCTTATGCTTGTTGCCCGTCCAGCTAGCGTGTTTTTATGTTTGCTGCCTTTTGGAATTAATTTACGGAAAAAAACAATGGTTGCCTGGGTTGGTTTAAGAGGCGCTGTTCCGGTTGTATTGGCTACGTTTCCGCTTCTTGCGGGAATTCCTCAGGCCGGAATGATATTTAACGTTGTATTCTTTGTTGTATTAACTTCCGTGCTTGTGCAGGGCGCGTCAATACCATTTGTTTCCAAAATTCTGAAAACAAAAGGCCCGCCGGTTAACATCCGCAACTACCCTATTGAATTTCAGAAAACCAGCGCTATTGACGCAGATTTAACCGACATCATAGTTCCTTACAGCTCTTCTGTCGCCGGAAAACCTATTTACAAACTGGGCCTTGGCGAATGCTGCCTTATCGCTTTAATATCAAGAAATGAAAAATTTATCATCCCCAATGGTTCAACTGTGATTGAGCCTGGAGATGTTTTGCTTGTTCTTTCCAATAAAGAAGATTTTAAAGCGCTTCAAAAAAAGATAAATGAGACGAAAGGCGCCTGACATTTTTTTAAAATTGAAACAGGCATTCCGTTTTGTTTAAAAGGAGGTTTTGTGAGCAGAAATGGGAAATATTTAACAATCGCAGTTTTTTTATTAGTTATTGTTTCCGGTTTTGCAGCAAAAGCGTTATGCCGGTCAAATTCAATTGACGAAACTGCAGCGCCCAGGCTTTCTTATCCCATTGAACCTGAAGTCGTTGTCACCGGCGATACCCTTGATTTTAAGTGGTGGCCGGCAACAGGAGGGGTAAGAGGTTATGAATTTGTTTTATACAAAGGCGGCGGGCCTTCAGGAGATGTGCTGGTTCAGAAAACTTTGCAGTTTGCTAACTTAATTAAGGTTGACGCAAAATTGCTTGAGGATGGAAAAACCTATACCTGGACGCTGCGGCAAATATCCGACAGCGGGCAGAAAAGCGATCAAAGCTTTAACACTTTTAAAGTTTTAAAAAAATAAAGCTGTTTCAAAAAATTTACATGAACTAAACGCGCCTCTTAAAAGAGGCGCGTTTTTTTTAAACATACCCGGGCCTTTTATGCGGCACAAATTATTTATAACCCTTGAATAATTGGAGTTTTTTGAATAAAATATTTTATACAAACAAGAGAGGCGTTAGTGTCCAAAACAAAAGTTATTATTGTAAGTGTCATAACAGCTGCTTCTATTCTTGCCGTTTCTTTTTATATGCTTGTCTGGTTGTGGTTCGTATCTCCTGCTGTTGAGCGTATACAGCTGATTCACATAACGGCTAGATTGGCCGCTGCCGAAGATTTATACCGCAAATCCGGAGGAAACAATGTTTTGCTGCGCGGCTATGTTGATGATTTTTTTACCGCCGGCAAACTTTCGCTTGAAAGCAAAAAATATGGCAACGCCATTGCATTTTATACCGCCGGCCTTGAGATTGATTGCTGGAGGCCGGATAAAATCTTTGAGCTCGGGCTTGTTTATGAGAAAAAAGGAATGTATGACGAAGCCTACAAAAGATTTAACCAGGCCTTAAACTCAAATCCCGGCCTTATTGTTTATCTTAAAGCCAAACTGCATATAAACGCAATTAAAAACAAAGTAAAACAAGCAGGGCCTTTTACCGAAGAGCTTAATATAGGAGAAGGCAAACTTAAAGCGAAAACTATTTATATACTTGATTTTGGCGTTTCTGACAGGGAAATGATTGAAGATTTAAGAGTGTTGCTGCAGGATGTGTATAAAGTAAGATTTGCCTTTCTCGGAGACTTAAAAGAACCAATTAACGGATTTGATAAGCAAAGAGCGCAGTTTTTTGTAGAGCCTTTGTTTGAGAACGTTCGTTCGCAGTATGAAGATATTTTTTCTTCTCCGGATACCCAGGCTATCCTGGTTGTAACGCCTTACGACATTACGGATGGAGGGGTTAATTTTCTTTTCGGTAAGTCAGATGCCCAATACGGCGTTGGTAT
>JAQTUC010000166.1 GCA_028710385.1 Candidatus Omnitrophota bacterium | reverse complement strand
CATTTTTGTTATTTTTTTATATATTTTCGCGGATCAGTAATTTTTCCAGAAATTGCGCTGGCCGCTACAGTTGCCGGCGATGCAAGATAAATAAAACTGTTGGGGTTGCCCATTCTTCCTTTAAAATTTCTGTTTGCGCTGGAAAGAACTATTTCACCGTCTGCCGGAACTCCCTGATGAGTACCAACGCACGGCCCGCAGCCAGCAGGAAGCACAATTGCTCCTGCCTCAAGAAATGTTTTAATGTAACCCTTATGCAGAGCTTCAAGGAATATCCTTGAAGATGCCGGAGCAACAAGAAATTTTATTTCTTTGCTGACCTTTTTTCCTTTTACTATTTTAGAAGCAATCTCCAAATCCTCAAGTCTTCCGTTTGTGCAGGTCCCTAAATAAGCCTGATTTATTTTTAATCCTTCAAGCTCTTCCACGGTTGCGCCATTATCAACAGTGTGCGGCTTTGCGATATACGGAGAAAGTTTGGAGACATCAAATTCCAAAACTTTTTCGTATTTGCAATCAGCATCCGGATAAATGGCTTTATGTTTTTTAACGCCTATGGAAGAAAGATAGGTTAAAACTTTCTTATCAGCAAGCAAAAGGCCGCATTTTGCGCCGAATTCTATAGTCATATTTGTTATGGTAAAACGCGCATCCAAGGAAAGCTTATCAATTACTTCTCCGGAAAATTCAACTGCCTTGTATGTCGCTCCGTTTGCGGTTAACTTGTGTATTATGTGAAGTATTATGTCTTTGCTGTATACGCCCCTGGGGATTTTTCCTTTTACGATAATTTTGTACGTTGCGGGAACTTTGAACCAGTTTTTCCCGGTAGCCAGGGTAATTGCAAGGTCGGTTGAGCCAACGCCAAAAGCCGCTGCAGAAAGCGTGCCTGCGGTTGAAGTATGCGAATCAGCGCCTAAGATAAGCGCACCGGGGTAAGCGAAACCTTCTTCAATTACCAGCTGATGCGATATTCCGCAGCCTACGTCAAAAAAAAGATTTTTATTCAATTTTGAAAACTCACGCATTCTGCTATGAACCCTGGAAACGCCCATGCTGGGAGAAGGCGCAGAATGGTCAATAAACATTGCGTATTTTTTCGGGTTTTTTACGTTTTTAAACTGGTTTAGACCATCCAGCACAAGCGCAGTTGTTCCATCCTGTGAAAAACAAAAATCAACAGTGCATATGCCGACTTCCCCAGAGACAAGTTTATGCTTTGAATGCGCGGAAAGTATTTTTTCTATTATAGTCTGAGCCATATTTATAAACCTCGCGTAAAATCCTCTATTCTTTTAATCCCTTTTTCTATATCCTGCGCGGATGTTGCAAAACTTAAACGGATAAAACCCTCTGCGCCGAATGAATCAGCCGGTATGGTTGAGACAAGATGCTTATCCAAAAGATTGGAAGAAAAATCAACGCTGCTTAAGCCGCTCTTTTTAATATCGCAAAACATATAGAATGTGCCGCTTGGCTTAAACGGTTTAATTTTTTTCAGGCGGGATAATCCGTTAAAAAGCATGTTGCGCCTGGCTTCAAATTCAGCGCGCATGGTTTGCGGCCATTTCTTGTCTTCAATTGCCGCGAGCCCTGCTGCCTGCGAAACCGAAGACGCGCAGCTGGTTGTGTGGTCTATTACTTTTGAAATTGCTTCTATAAAATTCGGGGCTGTCTCAAGATAGCCCAGGCGCCATCCTGTCATTGAAAAGCTTTTTGAAAAACCATTTATTGTTACGGTAAACTTATGAGCATCGCCTATTGAAGCGAAACTTATGTGTTTTGCGCCGTCATAAGTAAGTATTTCATATATTTCGTCGCTTAAAACCACTATGTTTTTATCTTTTACGGCATTGTAAATTGCTTTTAATTCTTCTTCGCTGTAGGTAGCTCCTGTGGGATTGCTTGGATAATTTAATATAAGCAGTTTGGTTTTTTTGGATATGGCGCGTGACAATAAATCGGCGTTTAGCTTAAAACCGTCTTTCGCTTTTGTTTTTATGATTTTTATTTTTGCGCCGCAGAGCTTTGCCATTTCAGGGTAACTTACCCAGAAAGGCGAAGGTATTAAAACTTCATCGCCCTTATTGAGGAAGGTAATCATCGCGGCAAAAATAGCGTATTTTGCGCCTGAGGTAACTATAATGCCGGAAGCTTCGCAGAGAATATTGTTTTCTTCTTTAAGTTTGCGGCAAATTGCTTCGCGCAGTTCATTCGTACCTGCAGAGGGGGTATATTTGGTTGAACCCTGGTCAATTGCAAGTTTTGCTTTTTCTTTAATAAAGGCAGGGGTATCAAAGTCAGGCTCGCCCGCTGCAAAATTGACAACGTCCTTGCCTTCCTTTTTAAGTTTTTTGGTTAAAGCAGTTATTTTTAAAGTGGAAGAAGAACTTAAAAGCGCGACTCGCGAGCTAATCATTGTTTTTTAATTTTAACAGATTAGCACAGATCTGCAAGCGAATGAGGACAAATAAATTAAGCCGCGACTATCTGTGCATCAGAGAGAATCTCTCTCTTTCTTAAAAATACCTTTAACGCCGTCAATTATGGTCTTTTTTGGCTTTTCCTTAAGGGGCGCGTGCTTTTCCTCTTTCTTTTCTGTCTCTACGGGTTTTTCTTCTTTTTCCTTTTTATGATGCACTGTTTTCTTTTCTTTCTTTTCAACCCTGGTAAGCTCTATAAGAGAAATCTTGCAGGCGTCACCCTTACGATACCCCAGGTCAATAACCCTGCTGTATCCGCCTTTTATTTCCTTAAAGC
>JAQTUC010000047.1 GCA_028710385.1 Candidatus Omnitrophota bacterium | reverse complement strand
CGATAGCCGAGAGCGTCCGAAGTATCTTTTCTTTTTTATGACAAGCTGTTTACAAAATCTATATATTCAAAATTGCGGATTACCTCAATTTTGCCATTCAGCCTTTTTACAGCTATTGAAGGCATTGGAAGGCCGTTAAACCAGTTCTTTTTAACCATGGTATAACCGGCTGCATCGTTAATCCGCAATATATTTCCCGCTTTAAGGCGTGACTTAAACCGGTATGTGCCAAATACATCTCCGGCTAAACAGGAGCGCCCTGCAATCTGATACCTGAAACGCCCGCCTTTGGATTTTATTTTTGCGTCAAGTCTGTATGTAAGTAAATCCAGCATATGCGCTTCGGTAGAGGAATCTACCACGGCAATATCTATGCCGTTATTCACTATATCCAATATCTTTGTCACGAGTTCTGCTGATTGGGTGATAACAGCTTCGCCGGGCTCAAAATAAACCTGCAGTGAAAAATTTTTGCTGAATTCTTTTATTTTCCTGCAAAATTTCTCTATAGGATAGCCTTCCTTTGTGAAATAAATACCGCCGCCAAAACTTACCCATTTTACTTTTCTAAGCACATCTTTGTATTTGCGGCTTATAAAATCTATATTTGCGGAAAAATTTTCAAAATTATTATTTTCACAATTAAAATGAAACATAACGCCGTCAACCAAGTGCGCTGCTTTTAAAAGCTTACTCTTATCTATAACTCCCAACCGGCTGAAACGCCTTGCAGGATCTGCCAAATCAAAGCAGGAAAAACTTATACCGGGGTTAATGCGCAGCCCTATTTCTTTTTTGTTGACATAACTCTTAAACGCCAAAAGTTGGGATATAGAATTAAAGATTATTTTATCCGCATATTTTTTTGCCTGTTTTATTTCTGGAAGAGAATACGCAACGCTGTATGCGTGAACTTCTTTCCCGAATTTTTCATAACCAAGCCGGGCCTCATACAGGGAGCTGCTTGTTGTGCCGTCAAGATATTTACGCATAAGAGGAAACACGCTCCACGCGGAAAAGCATTTTAGCGCCAGCACAAATTTTGCTCCGGAAGCTTTTTTTATGCGTTCAATTATTTTTAAATTTTTTAATAATCTACTTTCGTAAATTAAGTAATATGGTGTTGTTAAATTTTTATTTTTGTTTTGCATATGTTTATAATATAAATTTAACAACATTTAACTGCTCTTGCAAGTATTTTTTTAAATAAAGCCAACTTTTTTTCAAGGTTTGCCGCAGAAAAAAATTCAGGCTGAATTTACCCGGCACTTATTTTTAAAAGTATGCTTAAAAAAATCAAATAAATTTTCCTGTCGCACCTTTTTGGAATATAAGAAAATTTTGTTACAAAAATAAGTGCTGGGTTTAATTCGGCCTAATATTTTTCTTGCGCCTTCTGCTTAGAAAAATATTGGCCTCATTAAAAGTTTCTTGTGGTATAACTTTCTTTTTGTTACAATCTACTTGACTTTGTTTGGATACGCCCACGTAGCTCAGTTGGTAGAGCAGCGCTTTCGTAAAGCGCAGGTCGGAGGTTCGACCCCTCTCGTGGGCTTTTATAAAAGTTCTATAAATTTTTTCTATTTTATGATACAAGGATATTTAAAAATTCTGCGGCGTAAAAATTTTGTTTTTCTCTGGATAAGCCAGATTATTGCGCAATTCGGAGACCGCCTCACGCAAATGGCGCTGATAGGGCTTGTATACAGGATAAATCCCGGCTCTTCAATAGGCCTCGCAAAAATGTTCAGCCTGGCGATAATCCCGGTATTTTTAATTTCACCGATTTCCGGAGTTTACGTTGACAGGTGGGATAAACGCAAAACAATGTATGCAAGCGATTTCCTGCGCTCATTGTTTATTTTTCTTATCCCGATAGCAGTTTCCAGGTTTCATTCCATACCTCTGGTATATTTCCTGATATTTTTGTCTTTCTGCGTAGGCAGATTTTTTATTCCCGCTAAAATGGCAGTTATTCCTTCTCTGGTTGAAAAAGAAGACTTTTTTATGGCAAATTCGCTTGTTTCTGTGACTGCCACAATCGCTGCCGTCCTTGGATTCGGGTTCGGGGGAATGATTGTTGAAAAATGGGGGGTTGAGCAGGCATTTTACATTAACGCGTTTACTTTTGTAATTTCAGGCATATTAATAAGCGCGATGCGCATGCCCGGAAAAGCCAAATTTGACCCAAAGGATATTTTAGAGCTGGGCAAAGACGCTATCATCAAAGCAAAAAATTCCTTCGTTTACGAAATACATGAGGGGATCAAATACATATTAAGCTCCAAAGAAACTCTATACGCAGCAAAAGTCCAATTCATTCTCTTTGCATTAATCGGCTCATTGTATACTGTTTTTATTGTTTTCATACAACAAACCCTGTCAACCGGAACATTTGCGCTGGGTTGGCTGGCGGTTGGCTCAGGAGCGGGTCTATTTCTGGGCTCGCTTCTTTACGGAAAAATCGGCGCGAATGTCCCCATACGAAAAACAATAAATCTTTCATTGCTCTCTTCAAGCCTGTACCTGATTGCTTTCGTTGTGCTTCTGAAATTTTACCCATATAAAATTTTCGCCTTTATTTCCTGTTTTATCCTTGGCCTGGTTGCGTCGCCGGTAGTTATTGCGGTAAACACGCTTATCCATAATGAAAGCGAGGATAAGTTCTGGGGCAGGATTTTCAGCTCCCTTGAAATAATAATACATATTGCTTTTATTATTTTCATGTTCATCGCATCGTATCTGGCTGAAAAGTTCAGTCCCTTTACAATAATTATTGCCGTTAGTATAATAACTATGGTTTTATCGTTTGTTTTCCTAAGAGAAAAACCTGATGCTTAAAGTAACCAAAAGCGAAGAACCCAAGCATAACTTACCCTGCGAAAAATTCCTTACCCCGCGAAAGCTTTATTTGCCACTCTCGCAACACACTGGAAAGCCCTCAAAAATTTGCGTTAATTTGCAGGATACGGTTGAGCGCGGACAGGCCATAGCAGTTGAAGATGGCTTTATTTCAAGCAGGCTGCACGCGCCGGAAAAAGCAAAAATAATTGATATCTGCGAGTGGTATCACCCTGTATTAAAAAAAGCAAAATGCATTGTTATGGAGCCCATAGAGGAGCAGGAGCATAAATTTACACCCAGAGAAAAAGTGAATAACCTTGATAAGGAGGCCCTCTTAAAAATAATTACGGACAACGGGATAGTTGGAATGGGCGGAGCGGCATTTCCAACGCATGTAAAATTAAGCCCGCCTAAAAAAATAGAAACCTTGATTATCAATGGCTGCGAATGCGAACCTTATCTAAATTCTGACTCAAGGCTTATGACGGAAAAGCTGGATGAGATATTTAAGGGGGTTGAAGTAATCTGCAGGATAATTGAGCCTAAAGAAGTTATCTTTGCCGTAGAAGACAACAAAACAGAAGCGATAAAAAAGCTTCACCTTGTATTTAGTATTAAAAAATATAAATTACCCAACCTTACTCTAAAGATACTTAAAACCGCATACCCGCAGGGAGGAGAAAAACAATTAATTTATTTCCTTAAAAACCGCAAAGTGCCTGCAGGAGGCCTGCCGCTTGACGTCGGATGTCTTGTGCATAATGTCGCAACTTGTTTTGCTATATATGAAGCGGTTTACTTTGACAAACCGCTCATTGAAAGGCTCGTCACCTTTGCCGGAGACGCTTTAGCACAGCCCAAAAATATATGGGTAAAAATAGGAACGCCAATTTACGAACTTTTTGACAAAGGCATATTGCGGTTTAAAAATGAGCCTAGAAAAATTATATGCGGCGGCCCAATGATGGGAATTGCTTTGGATAATTTAAATTACCCCGTGCTTAAAGGTACCGGCGGATTTTTATTTTTGAGTGAAAATTATTCACTTGGAGAGGAAGGGCCGTGCATACGATGCGGAAGCTGCGTGCGGGAATGCCCGATGAGCCTTATGCCTACGCTTATTGATCTTGCCGCGCGTAACGAGAATTGGCAGCTCGCTGCAATTTACGGCTCCGCGGATTGCATAGAATGCGGGATATGCAGCTATGTATGTCCTACCAGGCGTTGGCTGGTTCAATCAATCAAACAGGCTAAAATAAAAACACCAAAATGAAAGAAATTTTAAAATGTGGATTAATACTTTGTGTTATCTGCGTTGTGGCAAGCGGGCTTTTAGCCGCTGTATACTCATTCACCAGCGCCCAAATAGATAAACAGAATAAAAATGAAACAGGCGAAGCGCTTAAACAGGTTATGCCCCGGGCTATTCGCTTTGAAGCTGTTAAGTCGGGCGAAGAAATTACCTATTATAGATGCTACGGCAAAGACAATAAAGTTAACGGCTTTATATTTAAGGCAAAAGCAAAAGGGTATTCAAGTGAAATTGAAACTCTGGCAGGATTGTCTTTGCAGAAAAAAATTACAGCTATAAAAGTAATTTCGCAGAATGAAACTCCCGGCTTAGGCACAAGAGTAACGGATGAAACTTTCAGCCAGCAATTTACAGGCAAAAGCGCAGGCGATATTTCGCAGGTCTCCGCCATAAGCGGGGCAACAATCTCTTCAAGGGCGGTAATAAAGTCCGTTGAAGAAAAACTTAAGGAACTTCAGAAAATACTGAAATGAACCCCGTTAGAGATAGCGTTTACAAATTTTATAATCTATGAAAAATATAGAAATCTCAAAAAATAAAGAGGATAAGATACTCTCTGACGGGGTGAACAAACTTACTGTTTCTTATTCCCCTCATTTACACACAAACCAGTCAGCGGCAAAAATAATGTGGTCTGTGTTTTTGAGCCTTATTCCTGCAGGAATTGCAGGGATTTTTATTTTCGGCTCTAAGGCGCTATGGATAATTTCCCTCGGTATAATAAGCGCAATAGCAACCGAGGGCCTTTTGCAGTATTTAAATAAGAAAAAAATTACTTTAAACGACGGCAGCGCAGCGCTTACCGGGCTTCTTTTAAGTTACAATCTGCCGGCAAACAGTCCTTGGTGGCTGGTTATAATCGGTTCATTTGTCGCGGTTGCGATAGGAAAACAAATATTCGGAGGATTAGGCCAGAATATTTTTAACCCTGCTCTGGTAGGGCGTGTATTTCTTATGACTTGCTGGCCTAAATATATGACCAGTTTTATGAAACCCCTTAATGCAGGGTTTAATGTGTTTGGCTCTGTTAATTATGATGCTATAACCGCAGCAACCCCTTTAATGATAGTAAAAGAAGGCGAGGCGCTTTCCGGACTTTCCTACTGGGATTTATTTTTAGGCAGGCATGCTGGCTGTGTAGGAGAAGTCTGCATACTGGCGCTCCTTATCGGAGCCTTATTTCTTTTATTAAAAAAATACATTTCCTGGCATATACCTATAATATATATTGCAACTGTCGGCGTATTTTCCTGGATATTCGGCCAAAAAGGCTTATTCAGCGGCAATTTTCTTTTCTCTATACTTTCCGGCGGGCTTATCCTGGGAGCTTTTTTTATGGCAACCGATTATGTAACCTCGCCGCTTACAAGAAAAGGCCAGGTCATTTTTGCCGCGGGATGCGGCGTGTTGACTTCAGTCATAAGGTTATGGGGTGGCTATCCTGAAGGAGTTTCCTATGCCATACTAATGATGAACGCAGCAACCCCCATAATTGACCGTTACACAAAAAACAGGATTTTTGGAAAATGAAACTTGAAAGAAAAGAATTCATAAAAGGCATTATCAAAGAAAACCCTACATTTGTTCTGGCTCTGGGGTTATGCCCGACATTAGCGGTTTCAACAGCAATGAGTAACGGATTAGGCATGGGGATAGCTGCTACTTTTGTTTTGTTGGGTTCCAACATTTTTATTTCTTTAATCAAAAACATTGTGCCTGACAGGATAAGAATTCCCTGTTATATTGTAGTTATCGCCACTTTCGTTACCATAACAGAGCTGTTTATGAAAGCTTACAGCCCTGCATTAAACCGGGCTCTCGGAATTTACGTTCCTTTGATTGTTGTAAACTGCATGGTTTTAGGAAGAGCAGAAGCCTACGCTTCAAAATCGTCCGTTAAAAATTCTATCATGGACGCTTTAGGCATGGGCCTTGGGTTTACTCTTGCGCTTCTTTTAATCTCCGGCATACGTGAAATTCTGGGACTAGGAACATTCTTCGGTTATAAAATAATAAAAAGTTACGAGCCGATGTTTATTTTCGCCCTACCTTCGGGCGCACTTTTGGTTATCGGTCTTTTAATGAGCTTATTCGGCTTGCTTAAAAACAAAAAAACATGAGCATAGGGCAGTTTCTTTCTATTTTTATTTCCGCGGTATTTGTCTACAATGTAATACTGTCCCGTTTCCTTGGGCTGTGTTCGTTTGTAGCAATCTCCAAAGAAACCAAACCGGCCCTTGCCATGAGTTTAGCGGTAATGTTTGTGACCACAATGTCTTCAATAATTACCTGGTTCATTTACAGATTTTTGCTTATACCTTTTAATATTACTTACCTGCGCACAATTGCTTTCATCCTGGTTATAGCAAGTTTTGTGCAGCTGGTTGAAATGATAATAAAAAAGATAAGCCCGCCCCTATACAGATTCTTTGGAATATATCTGCCCTTAATTACGGTTAACTGCGCTGTTTTAGGTGTTGCAGTGCTTAATATAGATATGTTTTTTGTAAACGGAAAAGCAATTGAAGGAAGTTTTTATTATTCAGTTTTTCAGGGCATATGCGTAGGCTTAGGTTATACAATAGCCATGCTTTTAATGTCGGGGATAAGGGAGCGGCTTGATTTTTGCAGCGTTCCTAAATGTGTAAAAGAATTCCCGCTTGCTTTCATTATAGCCTCAATTATGAGCATGAGCTTTATGGGGTTTAACGGGTTTAAATTCTGATGGAAATATTAATACCGATTTTAGTTTTAGGCTCTCTGGGGCTTTTATTTGGGATAGGCTTGGCTATTGCCTCAAAAACGCTTGGAGTCAAAAGCGACGCGCGCGTTGAAGCAATTCATGGCCTTCTTCCCGGCTCAAATTGCGGAACGTGCGGAGGAGCCGGCTGCTTCGGTTTTGCGGAAAGTGTCCTTTCAGGTAAACTTCCGCTTGAGGCCTGCAGGGTAAGCAGCGAAGGAACAAAAAAGCGTATTGCCGCAATTTTGGGAATTGAATTTGAAAAAAAAGTAAAAACAGTTGCGGTTCTGCATTGTAACGGCGGGGCAAAACGGGTAAAAGACAGGACAAATTACCAGGGGTTAAAAGACTGCGTACTCGCAAATTTAGTTTTAAACGGGCAAAAAGAATGCACCTTCGGCTGCCTGGGTTTTGGCACCTGCGCACGAGCATGCCCTTTCGGCGCAATTACAATGTCAGAGGAGAATCTACCGGTAATACATTACGATAAATGCACGTCCTGCGGCAAATGCGTAAAAGCATGCCCCAAAAATCTGTTTAGCCTTATGCCGGCAGCAGAAAGCATATACGTTGCCTGCAGTTCTCACGATACGGGAAAAGACACAATAGCCGTATGCCCCGTAGGCTGCATTGCCTGCGGAATATGCACAAAAGTAAAAAATTCGCCTTTTTATTTAAAAGAAAATCTCTCTTATGTTGATTACGAAAAAACAGCCGATAAAGAATCAATGGAGGAGGCGCGTAATAAATGCCCCACAAAATGTATTTTAAAAAGGAGATAGGATAATGAATATAGCGATATTAGCATCCGGAAACGGAAGTAATTTTGAAGCAATAGTGAAAGCCCTAAAGCGCGGTTACATAAAAGCTTCAATAAAAGTATTGATTACGGATAAGAAAAATGCTTTTGTAAGAAAACGCGCTCAAAAAAACAAGATAAAAGATGTCTTTGTTGATTCCAAAAGATTTAAATCAAGATCTGAGTTTGATAATGAAATTATCCGGATTCTTAAAAAAGAAAAAATAGACCTGGTTGTGCTCGCCGGTTTCATGCGTATACTTTCGGAAAGTTTCGTAAAAACATTCAGAGACAGAATTCTTAACATTCACCCGGCATTGCTGCCTGCTTTTAGAGGAGAGAGCTCAATCAAACGCGCACTAGAATACGGCTGCAAAGTAACCGGTGTTACCGTTCACTTTATAGATGAAAAAGTAGACAACGGGCCTGTAATACTTCAGGTCGCTATAAAGATTAAAAAAGGAGAAACCCTGGCAAGCCTTGAGAAAAAGATGCACGCGCTTGAACATAAATTATATCCTTTGGCTGTAAAATTATTCTGCGAGAAACGCCTTAAAATAAAAAACCGGCATGTTGAAATTAAGTAGTTTTCTGCTGGTATTTGCTGTTATGTTAAACATAGCCGCTCGTGCCGAGGAAAAGACGATTGAGGCAAAGGTAAGCAAGAATACGGTTACAACCGGAGAAATATTCACTTATACGTTAAAAACCGAGGGAGAGTTCACAGCGCCGAAATTGAAATTGCCGGTATTTGACAATTTCACAATTGTTTCCCAAAGCCGGAAAGAACGTAATTCAAAAGGGCAAGCCATAAAGCTTATGCTGGAAATAACATATGGCATGTTTGCCGCAAGCCCAGGCAAGTTTACCATAGCCGGAGCAAGCATTACAGACGGAAACAAGAAAATAGAAACCCAGCCAATCGCAATTGAAGTAACCGGCAAGCCTATGGAAAAGAAATCAAAAATAGCCCCGCCGCCAGGAAGAGGCATAGACATATAACGACAGCCTGCCTTAATTATTGATTTACGCCGTTTATTTTTCCGCCATTAACGCTGTGCGGGTATAGCTGCGGGATTTTTTATTGAAGACATCGCGTATGGTAATTTCTGTTATATCCGGAGGGTAACCGTAGGCGCTAAAAAGCTTTTTGGTTATCGCAAACGCTTCGTCAAAAGGATAGGGAAGTTTCTCTTTGTATTTTTTAATCATAATATCAAAATCTATTTCCATCTTGCCTTTGTAATATTTTGTGCGGATCTCATTCACCTTAACATAATCTTTAAGGTCTGCGGCTGCGAATTTTTTTTCCAGGTCCTGCTTAATCAGATACGAGATGAATTCGCCTATACTCATGTCATATTTAATGACATGCTCGCCCTGGGTATCGCCCAAAGCTTTTGCGTTATTAAAAACCAGAAAAACGCCTCTTTCCGCAAGATCATTCCTTGATATAAGGTCAATTCTAGCCTTAATCATATCCGGTATAAACCCGACAGAATAAACGTCAATACCGTTTTTAATATCAGAAACAACAAAGGAATAAAATTTCGGCGGTTTGTCCATACTTAATATTGTTCTTTCAAGGGAAAGATTTATCAGGCGCAGTTTTTCCAAAACGCTTTTATCCAGCTGGTTGTCTTTCGCTATCATATCTTCAAGGGGAATATATATCCAGACAGTATCGCCTATGGCCCACACCCGCACATCAAGGTTGAATTCCTTCTTGCAGATATTGGCAATGACACTTTCTATGTTTTTACGGGAATAAGTAGGGGAGATATCGCAGGAAGAAAAAAATGCCAGAAAAATACTAAAGAGTATAATCTTTACTGCGTTCTTTGCCATGTTTTTTGAAAACTTCTACTATTTCATCGTACTCAAGCTCTCCTTTCTTAAGAAGCTCCTGAGCAAAATATTCCAATAAATCCCTTTCCTGGGCAAGCGTATCTTCAACGTCTTTTAGGCATTCCTGTAATATTGCCTGAACGTCTTCATCCATTGTTTTGCGCATACTTTCAGATATATCAATATTTGTATACTGGTTCCACCATCTTGTGCCATAAAAATTTCCCAGAATCCCCGATTTACCCATTCCATAACGGTACACCATATTATGCGCCGTGGTCAAGGCGTGATAAAAATCAGCGGTTACGCCGCTTCCGGTTGAGCCGAATTTTATTTTTTCTGCAACGTAACTGGCGAGGCTTGTTTTTATTTCGCCAATTAACATGCTTCGCGTATTTATGTGAAGCTCTTCGCGGGGAACAGGGTGAGCATAGCCAAGATATCCTTTCCTTGGGATAATAGTTGCCTTAACAACTTCCATCGCCGGGTTTTTAAGGTAAGCGATTATAGCGTGGCCCGCCTCATGATAAGCGACCCAGATTTTTTCTTTCTCAACTAGCTGGAAATTTGATTTTAAACCGAAAATTACCCTGTCATAAGCCTCTGAGACATCTTTCATGGTAATCATTGAGTTTCTGTTGCGCACAGAAACAAGAGATGCCTCGCGCACAATGTTGGAAATATCAGCAGGAGAAAAATAAACCGTTTTCTTGGCAAGAACATCAACGCTTATGCTTCTATCATATTTAACCTTGCTTAGATAATAAGCGAACAAATCTTTTCTATCTTCAAGGCGGGGATAATCAATATATATTTTTCTGTCAAATCTTCCCGCTCTCATAAGAGCAGGGTCAAGCTCTTCATCGTTTACGTTTGTAGCGCCTATAACTATAATGTTACTCTCTTTATGTTTAAGGCCGTCTATTTCAGTAAGCAACTGGTTGACTGTAGCGTTATAGTCTATTCCGGCTCCACCGCCTCCGATATCTCCTGTTCGCGGGCGCGCGATTGTATCTATTTCATCAATAAAAATTATGCAGCCGCCGTGCATTTCTGCCAAAGTGCGGGCATTTTTAAATATGCTTTTAAGTTTGCTTGCGCCAAGGCCTACAAATATACCTATAAATTCGCTTCCCACAGTTGACAGAAAGGGAAGGCCTGTTTCTGTAGCTATTGCCTTTGCAAGATAAGTCTTTCCGCATCCCGGAGGGCCCACCATAAGGATACCTTTAATAGCTGGCCGCCCACGCTTTTAAGTTTGGCCCTGTCTTTAACCAGGCTTATTACTTCCCAAACTTCTCTTTTTACATATTCCATT
>JAQTUC010000046.1 GCA_028710385.1 Candidatus Omnitrophota bacterium | reverse complement strand
TACCATTTAAGCAGAATACTGTTTGGCAAAAAACCACAGGAAATTGATAAAAGCGCGGAAACATTAAGCACAAAACTTTCCTTTTTATTTTTGCTTGTTCTTATGTGCGTAGTCGGCGTTAAGGTTCCGGTATTTCTTAATAAAATAATTCTGGCTTCGCTGGAAATACTAAAAGGCAACTATGGATTATAAAGCAGTATTAAAAGAATTAAACGAAAAGCTTGGCGTAGAAACCAAAACTGTTTTCTTACGCGAGGATGAGATTTATCTTAAGGTAAATCTCAACGATTTTAAAACTACCTGTCTTACCCTGCATAAGGTGCTTCTGGCGCCCATTGCTTCTTTGTTTGCCCTTGATTGCCGCAAGGATAGCGGCGTATTTGAAATTTACTGCTCGTTTGCAAGCGCAAAATGCAAAAAATGGTTTTTTGTAGTTGCGGAAATATCAGGGGATGACCCTAAATTTAATTCTTTGGCGAAAGACATTTACTCCGCAAGTTTATTTGAGCGCGAAATAAAAGAAATGTTCGGCATAGAGCCTTATGGCAATCCCGATACCCGCAGGCTTCGGCTGCATAGCGAAATCTGTCCGGAGATTTACCCATTAAGGAAGGACTTTAATAAACCTCCGGCAAGAGGCAAAGCAGAGGATTATGTTTTTAACAAAGTGGAGGGAGAAGGGATTTTTGAGGTTCCGGTAGGCCCGGTGCACGCAGGAATTATCGGCCCGGGACATTTTCGTTTTAGTATGGCAGGAGAGCCGATTATAAATCTTGAAATAAGGCTTGGATTTAAACATAGAGGGATAGAAAAGCTTTTTGAAGGCAAAACCATTCCTGAAGCCATAAACTTAAGCGAATGCGTAAGCGGAGACGCGAGCTTTGCCAATAGCCTTTCATTTTGTACGGCAATTGAAAAAATAGCAGGCATAACGCCGTCAGAAAATACGCAGATGCTGCGCGCTGTGTTTCTTGAGCTTGAAAGGCTCTATAACCATATAAACGATATGGGAGGAATTGCGGTTGATGTCGGTTTTAGCTTTCCCGCGGCATTCGCGCAAATAGTTAAAGAAAATATATTGCAGCTGAATGAAAAACTTACGGGAAGCCGCTATCTAAAAAATGTAAATTCACCAGGCGAAGTTAAAATCACCTGGGATAAAGAGAAGGCCGAAGCTGCGCAGGAAGCTTTAAAGAAAATTTACAAGGATTTTAAGGAGATTAAAGAAATATTATTATCCAGCGTTTCTTTTATGGACAGGGTTGATGGAACAGGAGTATTAAAGAAAAAAACTGCTGAAGATTTAGGTGTAACCGGAGTTGCCGCGCGCGCAAGCGGCATAGCTGCTGATTTAAGAAAAGATTTCCCGGGAATATACGCAAAAGCCAAATTCAACCCGGTGAAACAGGAAGCAGGAGATTGTTTGGCAAGGCTTAATATGCGTATAGCAGAATTTGAAGAGTCATTAAGGGTTATTTGCGACTTTTTAGGAAAAATTACACCGCAACCCCAAATGGCTAGTAACTATAATATAAAGGAAGGGTTTGCCTTAGGTTACGCTGAAGCCTGGCGCGGAGCGCTTACTTATTGGGTTAAAGTTAATAAGAACGGGGTAATTGAAAGGTGCAAAATTACAGACCCGTCATTTTTAAACTGGCAAGCATTGTCTTTTTGTGTTTTAGGCGACATTATCCCTGATTTTCCGCTTTGCAATAAAAGTTTTGATTTATCTTATTCGGGAAATGATTTATAAATAATTGTCATCCGGAGATTTCAATGAGAATAATTAAAAACAGAATATTAAAAGGAATAGTAACTAAGCCGCTGGATAAAAGTTTTTCTTTAAATGAAGGATTGGAAACAACCGGAGCAGAGCTTAAAAAAATTATACAGGAAAAATTTTCAAGGTCTTTGCACATAAGAGAGGTTGATACAGGCTCCTGCGGCGCGTGCGAATCAGAGATAATTTCAACTACCAATCCCATTTACGATATACAAAGATTCGGCGTAAGCTTTGTTGCCTCTCCCAGGCATGCTGACTGTTTGCTTGTGACAGGGCCTGTGTCAAAGAATATGGCCCTTGCTCTTAAGAAAACATACGATGCCATGCCGGAGCCTAAATTCGTAATTACGCTTGGGCGCTGCGCGCTTGATGGAGGAATTTTTAAGGATGCCTATTACACAGAAAAAGGTGTAGCAAATATAATTCCCGTTGCTTTCCATATTCCAGGCTGCCCGCCAAAACCCCTTGATATAATAAAAGCTTTAATTACTTTTCTTAAAGCCAGATAAAAATTTCAGTTGATTTTTCATTTAAAAAAGGTATAAATAATTACTGCCTAAATTGATAATTAAACAAAGATACTTCAGACGCTCTTAATCATCGCGTCTTCAGTGTCCCCGCCTGCCTCCCGTTGTTGGGAGCGGGCAGGAATTCGCACTGTGATTTTTTCCGCGCCACTGGGCTTTTAAAAATCACGTGCTCTATTAGAGGAGGTCGTTATGAAAAAGCTGGTCGTTTTACTTATTTTTGGATTATTTATCGGCAGTTTTTGCAAGGAGGCATTTTCTATGGATGAAACAGTAGTTTTAGAAACTAATAAAGGAAATATTGAAGTTAAGCTTATGCCCTCTGTCGCGCCAAAGGCCTGCGAGAATTTTACAAAGCTTGTTGAGAAAGGCTATTACAACGGTATTATTTTCCACAGGGTAATAAAGGATTTTATGATTCAAGGCGGAGATCCCACAGGAACAGGTATGGGCGGTAAATCAGTATGGGGAAAACCTTTTGAAGATGAAGTGTCCCCAAACGTTAAATTTGATAAACCGGGCATTCTTGCCATGGCTAACGCGGGGCCAGGCACCAACGGCAGCCAGTTTTTTATTACAACAGCGGCAACTCCATGGCTTAACATGAAGCATACAATTTTCGGTGAGGTTACATCAGGCATGGATGTTGTTCAGGCAATAGAGAATTCAAAAACAGATTCGGCTGACAAGCCGGTTTCTGAAGTAAAAATAATAAAAGCGTACATAAAGAAATAATTATTTAGTCGGAGGCGGATATGGCAAAATCAATAAAGGGAAGTAAAACCGAAAAAAATCTGCTGGCAGCTTTTGCCGGAGAATCGCAGGCAAGGAATCGTTACACATATTTTGCAAGCGCAGCAAGGAAAGAGGGGTTTGAGCAGATTGCAAACATTTTTACGGAAACCGCAGAGAATGAAAAAGAGCACGCAAAGGTATTTTTCAAATACCTGGAAGGCTCTGACGTTGAAATTACAGCAAGCTACCCGGCGGGAATGATAAAGGATACAAAATCAAATCTTGAAGCAGCAGCAGCAGGGGAGAACCTTGAGTGGACAACCCTTTATTCAGACTTTGCGAAAACAGCCAAAGCGGAAGGTTTTAACGAAATCGCAGCTTCCTTTGAGCAGATTTCAAAAGTAGAGATGTTCCATGAAACCCGTTACAGAAAATTGGCAAGCAATATTGCAGACGGGGAAATTTTTAAAAAGAAAAAACCGGTAAAATGGCATTGCATAAACTGCGGTTATGTTGTTGAGTCGGATAAAGCTCCGGATAAATGCCCGGCCTGCAAACATCCGCAGAGTTTCTATGAAGTTTTAGCGGAAAATTATTGATAAAAGTTGTATGTATTCTCGTAAACGCAGGTATAATTAAATAAAGCAGGGAGCATTTAATAATAATAAATATTTTTTACTGTTGAGAGAGCATGGCAAAAAAGAGACCGGTTGCGATAGTGGTTTTAGGAATTTTTGGCATATCAATGGGGCTGCTTGCATTGCTGTCTTTTTTTAACCTGGTGAGTCATTTGCACGAGATAACAGATTCACCCAAAGGCCCCACTTTTTTTGCCCTGATGCTTGTGCCGGTTGTGGCTGTTTTTTGGATACCGGCAGGCATAGGAATTTTGATGCTGAAAAAATGGGCGAAAAACCTGTTTATCGCCGTAACTGCTATGCGTTTTCTTTTGGCAATTGTACAGCTTTTAGTGGGCCTTTATAAAAACGTTTCTTTATATGCAATTGTTATGGTAGGGATATCTTACCTTGTTTACGCCTATATTATTTATTATTTTACCCGCCCAAACGCAAAAGAGTTATTCGGATAATTTCCGCCTTTTTCTCCGGCAGCTATATAAACAAAACATTATGGGGGCAGCTTAGCATTAAAAAGAAATCTAACTTTTTACTTGACAAATGATACTAATATGGTATCATTTAAATAAGAACAGATAGCCGGGTTATCTGTCTGGTATTTAAGGCAGTTTGAATAATCAAAGAAGGAGGTGTCTATGGCAAGGAATTTTATCTACAGGCTGATTCGCCCTGTAGTCCATTGCAAAGAAGGTTGCCATATTTTGTCCCGGGCAAGACTTTAAACTGCCTTTTTACACTGCGGGTTTCAGGCGGCGAAACACTTCAAGGCAAAAACAACCCTACGCCTGAGCCTGCGGTGGCGGCTTCTTTGGCTTTATTGTTACGCAGCAAATTATTTAAATAAACCAAAACTTTAAGAAAAAAGGAAAGAAATGAAACTTATTACCCGCGATACCGATTACGCCCTAAGGGCTGTATGTTTTATAGCTAAAAAAAGAAACAAAAAAGTCTGCGCCTCTGAGCTGGTTGAAGAGCTTAAAATTCCAAGGTCGTTTATGCGCAAAATTCTTCAGGTTTTAAATAGAGAAGGAATATTAACTTCGCATAAAGGCATAGGCGGAGGTTTTGTTCTGGCAAAACAGCCGAAGGATATATACCTTACGGATTTAATGGAAATATTCCAGGGGGGCGTTAATTTAAACGAATGCACCCTTCATAAAATGAAATGCCCCAATGTAAGTGTTTGTCCTTTAAGGAAGAAAATAAAAAATATAGAAAAACATGTAATAAGCGAGTTAAGCGTAATTAATCTCGCCGCTTTTGTCTGATTATGCCTAAAAGAAAAATCATAAAAATTGATGAGAAAAAATGTAACGGCTGCGGGCTCTGTATCCCCAATTGCCCGGAGGGGGCAATACAAATAATAAATAAAAAAGCGCGCCTTATAAGCGATTTATTCTGCGACGGGCTGGGTGCCTGCCTTGGGAAATGCCCGAAAGGCGCAATCTCAATAGAAGAGCGGGAGGCCACAAAATACGATGAGCGCAAAGTAATGGAAAATATCATAAAACAGGGCGAAGATGTGATAGCCGCGCATCTTAAGCATTTAGCCGGACACAATCAGGAGGAGTATCTTAAAGAGGCAATTAATTTTTTAAAAGAAAGAGGCATAGAAATGAAACCGGAAAACACAGAGCACTCACATCATGGCAGCTGTCCGGGGGTAAATATGGCTGATCTACGCAAAAAAGCACATACGCAGGGTTTAAGCCCCGCAAATTATACCGAATCCCAGCTTAACCAATGGCCGATACAGCTGCATTTGCTAAACCCAAACGCCCCGTATTTTAAGGACTCTGACTTGCTTTTTGCCGCTGATTGTGTGCCGTTTAGCTATGCAAATTTCCACGAAAAATTTCTTAAAGGGAAAATCCTTATAATTTTTTGCCCAAAGCTGGATAATTCATCAGAAATATACCTGGAAAAGATAACGCAAATTATCAAAAACAACAATATAAAATCAATTACACTTACGCACATGGAAGTGCCCTGTTGCTTTGGAATTGTGAGTATCGTAGAACAGGCTTTAAAGGAAAGCGGTAAAAATATAATTATCAAGGACTATACGATTTCTTTGCAGGGAGAGATTGTTTAGGAAGGAGGATTGTATGGCTATGTTTTGCAGACAATGTGAGCAGACAGCAAAAGGGCAAGTGTGCACAATAAGCGGAGTTTGCGGGAAGAAACCGGAGGTGGCAGCATTACAGGACCTTTTAATTTACACCTTGAAAGGTATTTCTGTTTATGCAAATTTATCGCGCGGTTTAAATTTAAAAGACAAAAATGCTGATAAATCGGTTAGAGAGGGTTTATTCACTACTGTTACCAACGTGAATTTCTCAAGCGAAAAAATAGCTGAATTGATTCATAAAGCGTACGAAACCAAAGAAAAAATAAAAAAAATATTTTTGCAGGAATATAAAAATAAAAAAGGAAGCGAATTCCCGTCCAGGCTTCCCGCAGCCGCTGATTTTATCCCGCAGGATTCAGTCAGCGCGCTTATTGAGCAGGCCAAATCTGTTCCTATTGCGCCAAACGATATAAATGCCGATATACAGAGCCTTCGCGAAATACTTTTATATGGATTAAAGGGTATGGCTGCATATGCCGACCACGCTGCGATATTAGGCGAGGAAGATGAGGAAGTCAATTCTTTTTTCCATAAAGGCCTTTCCTTTTTGGTAAACGACGGATTAAATGCAGATGACTATCTGGCTTTAATTATGGAATTCGGCAAAGTGAATTTGCGCTGCCTTGAAATGCTGGATGGCGCGCATACAAAATATTTAGGCAATCCAGTACCCACTAAAGTTATGCTGGGGGTTAAAAAGGGCCCTGCAATTATTGTATCCGGGCACGATCTTTACGATTTAAAACAATTGCTTGAGCAGACCAAAGATAGCGGAGTAAATATTTATACTCATAGCGAGATGCTACCTAGCCATGGTTACCCGGAACTTAAGAAATATAAACATTTTGTTGGGCATTTTGGAAGCGCCTGGCAAAATCAGCAGAAAGAATTTGAGAATATACCGGCAGTGATCCTTATGACCACAAATTGTATTCAGGAGCCGCGCGTATCCTATAAAGACAGGATATTTACAACAGGGTTGGTTTCTTTCCCGCAGGTTGAACATATAAGTGCTTTGGAAGGGAAAAAAGATTTCAGCAAGTTAATACAAAAAGCAAAAGAACTTGGCGGATTCAGTGAGGATGCATTTGAGAAAGAAATAATCGTAGGCTTTGGTCATAACGCGGTTTTAGGCCTTGCGGATAAAATAGTTGAGGCGGTTAAGTCAAAAGCAATCAGGCATTTCTTTCTCATCGGCGGCTGCGATGGAGCAAAGCCCGGGAGAAATTATTATACAGAATTCGCGCAGAAAGTGCCCAGTGACTGCGTAATACTTACCCTTGCCTGCGGAAAATTCAGGTTTAACAGGCTCAATCTAGGCTCAATAGGGCCGTTTCCAAGGCTGCTTGATTGCGGGCAGTGCAATGATAGTTACTCTGCCATAAAGATAGCAATTGCCCTGGCGGATGCGTTTAAATGCAGCGTGAATGACCTTCCCTTATCCCTGGTTCTTTCCTGGTATGAGCAAAAAGCCGTATGCATTTTGCTCACACTTCTTTCTCTTGGCATAAAAAATATACGTTTAGGCCCGAGCCTGCCTGCTTTTGTGAGCCCGAATGTATTAAACATATTGGTTGAGAAATTTAATATTAAACCAATAACCACTCCCGATAATGACTTAAAAGAAATACTGCATCCTTAAATTGTTGCCTAAAAGGGGCAAAGTGGTACAATACAACTTTAGAAGCGCAGATTTTTAATGTAGCGGATTTACGAAAGTGCGTTTATCCGCTTCGCCAAAGCGCTTCTTTAAGCAAGGAGGGATTATGGTAAGAGCTTTTTGTCCCGTGGTATTCATGTTGTTTCCTATAATCTTTTTGTTGTCGTTAAGTTTCTTTATTCTTCTTGTGCTGGCCAATGTTAAAACGCAGACATTAAAAATTTTCGGTTATATAATTGTTGCGCTTATCTGGCTTACAACAGTTTTGGTTTTTGCAGGCGGCGTGTATAAGGCAGCGAAAAGAGACAGACACTTTGGAATGCATCCGGGAATGCATATGGGAAAAATGATAAAACATCCTGCTATGGGTATGTTTGAAAAAGGGGATAATGCGGGGGTAATAGTTTGCCCAAAAATGGAGAAAAGATAAATCCCCGTGAGCATCGTTGTTATTGACGAAAAACTTTGCATCGGTTGCGGAAAGTGTGTTAGGTTGTGCCCGACAAAAATTCTTTTTATAGATGCCGAAACTAAAAAATGCAAAGTAAAAGATGAGAACCGTTGTGACAGGCGCAAGGGTTGCGAAAAAATATGCCCTGTAAAAGCTATAAAAATAAATTAATCATCCAATCACTGTTTCTTTTGCGATAAAACAATTATCCCCGCAATCAGAATGGTTGCGGGGATTTAATTTAATCAGGATTCAAACAGCGAAGCAACAATTAACGAGGGGGGGGTAAACCATGCGAACGGTAAACACATTTTTCATTTTTCTGTCTTTTTGCCTGATGTTTTTAGGCAGCGTTTGCGCGCAGGAATTTTCCGCGGATGTCAGTTCAAATGCCGGCGGCCAGCAGATTTTCGGAAAGATTTATAATACTCCGCAAAAAGTCAGGATGGAGGCAAATGGAGTCACTTCAATTGCGCGTATTGATAAAAGCATAGTCTGGGTGCTGATGCCTGAGCAAAACAAATATATGGAAGTGCCGATGACTGCCAGCAACGTTGTTGCCGGCAGCGATAAACTGCCCGGTGAAATTGAAAGAAAATTAATAGGCAAAGAAACTCTGGATGGTAAAGCAGTGGATAAATACCGTATAGTTTATACTACTGGCGGAAAAACCGAATCCATTTTTTCCTGGATATTGCCCGATTCCGGCATACCTGCCAAAACCGTAGCGGAAGATGGAAGCTGGCAGATAGAGTATAGAAATATAAATATAGCATCGCAGCCGGATAGCTTGTTTGAAGTGCCTTCCGGTTATGAAAAATTTGCAATGCCTTCGGTGGATGAAATGATGAAGAACGCTCTTAAGGGCGCAATGGGTAATTAAACTTTAATGTTGAAAAAAGATTCAAAGTCCAAGAACAGAGAATTTGAGCCTTATATACGCGAGGAGGATATTGTTGAAAAATTTATAAAGGCAGGTGGCCCCGGCGGGCAATTTGTGAATAAAACTTCAAGTTGCGTTTATCTTAAGCACATTCCAACCGGCATAGAGGTTAAATGCCAGGAAGCCCGCTCCCAGGCAATGAACAGGCATCTGGCAAGGGAGATCCTTGCCGGAAAAGTAAGGGTGTATCAGCTTAAACAAATCCGCGCAAAAATATCAGAAGCTGAAAAATTAAAAAGACAGTTCCGTAAAAAACCAGCCAGGCTTAAAAAGAAAATCCTTGAAGAAAAACGAAGGCTTTCAGAGAAGAAACGGTTGCGCTCTAAAAAGGTAGATTTGTATTAGTCAAGCTGCGCGGCCTAAAACCCTTGATTTTATTGAGTTTTAGCAGCTTGAAAATTATGCAAAAATATGTTATATCAAAAGTGGAAAGTGAAAAAGTGACAAATTGACAATTTGACCGCTGAAAAAGGCAAACTCCGAGTAATCGGAGGACGCAAAGCTAAAGGGCCCTTGTAAAAGGGTAGCCTGGCCGCCAGAAGGGACGTTGTAACCTTGAGTTTGCCTCAAGGTTTTTTATTTTTAGCCCCTAGCTTTGCTAGGGGTTTTCTATTTTATACCCCAGTAAAAGGGGTTTACATAGAAAAGAGGAGGCAAAGATGGAGAACAAAGATAAAGACATGGAAAAACACGCAAACATCAAGCACAGAGTTATAACAATGCTTGACAGGGATGAACTGGAATTCCTGGATAAGTTGGGCAAAGACGCTTTATTTTCAACCGGGCACAAGCTTTCCTATAATGAAATTTTACGCGCGCTTATTGATTTTTCAAAAGAGATAGGCCTTTCAGCCCAGAACGTTGATTCAGACGAAGCTTTAAAGAGAAAATTGTTTGAGCAAATACGTGTGAGTTTGATTAACCCGAAACATGTTTAAGGAGGTGCGCAATGAGAAAGAGCAAGAGTATTATTTTTACCCTGGTTTTCTTAATGTCAATGAATATGACGGCTTTTGCAGCTTATGCTCAAGCTCAGGTTCAAACGCCTAAGGGAGCCGATCCTATAACTATGAGCGAAATCAATACTTATCGCATAAATCCGGCGTCTGCGCAGAGTTCTAACATAAAACAGCCGGCAACATTAAACGCAAAGAGCGAGCCTTATGCTGATACTCCGGTTGAAAAGATGGGAGTCGGTATAATAAATACAACTACTTCCTGGGCTGATATTCCTCAGAAAGTGGCTGAAGTATCAGAAAGGGATAATATTTTCCTCGGCGTTACTTTGGGCCTCGGCGAAGGCATTGTTTCCGGAGTTGCGAGGGGAGCGTCGGGCGTGGCTGATGTTGCTACTTTTGGCCTTGCGCCGTACAATCAGCCTTCTGCAAAGCCGGTATATAAGGTTGAGAATCCTAACGAGGGTTTTAAAATAGATCTTATGAAGTGGTGAGATGGTGGGGAGGCGACGAGCCGACCTTCTAACCCGGGCCACGAAAATAGTGGCCCTGGCTTAAGGTCGTGTTAAATGGGGGCATAGAGCCGACTGCGAAATTGGCCGGCTCTATTTTTTTAATGAGCACGTGATTTTTCCAAGCCCGGCTGGCGCAGGAAAAATCACAGTGCGAATCCTTCGACTTTGCTCAGGATAATCCGAAATGAAGGATGGTGAGCGGAGTCGAACCATTAACCCTGAGCGAGCGAAGCGAGTCGAAGAGTCTAATTCCACCAAAGAATTTACGAGTTTGCACGCATGGTTCCGGGGTGGTATAATCCAACCAAAAGGCAGATTTATCCAAACTATTTATGGCTATAAAGGTAGAAATAACCGCAACAGACAAAGATAAATTTTTAGCTGATTTTATTTCTTCAGGCACAAAAATTTATGTGGATTTAAACAAAGAAAACCCTTCCGGGCCCAATCCCCTTGAAGTATTTCTGGCAAGCGTTGCAAGCTGCGTATGCGTTTTTGCCAGGAAATACCTCATCCAGCATTCTGTAGAGTTTAAAGAACTCAAAGTGTCGGCGACTGCGGAAGCCTCCAAAGACTCTCCAAGCCGTTTGGTAGATATCAAAATAAATGCGCACACCGATGCAAACTTAAACGCGCAGGATAAAGAAGT
>JAQTUC010000045.1 GCA_028710385.1 Candidatus Omnitrophota bacterium | reverse complement strand
AGCGCTGCAAAAGCAAAAGAGTAAGAAGCTATGCTTACTTCTGGTGGGCCTTTCATCTTAAGCAGAAAAAATGCTTTTCTTACGCGAGAAATTTTCTTTTTCGGGCAAGATGTATATTTCCTTTTGAAGCCAGTTACTGGAAATTACTTGCGCTTGTATTGCTAAAAAGGGAAAGCGTGAAAAATAATAAAACAAATGAATGACAAAAACCGGATAACTATTGCCTGCATAAACAATAATGAATACACGATTTTTACTGCTGTTATGCTTGAATCTCTTTTCGCAAATTATAAAGGCAGCATGGCTGTGGATGTTTATTTTATCCACGATAATCTTACAACCGGCAATAAAGAGAAACTTGAATATATCGTAAAAAAGCATAACGCAACCGCGCATTTCGTTTTTATTAATGAAGTCATGCTGCGTAATCTTAAAATTCCTGATATTTATGCCAAGCTGCAGGTCCATTACTACAAGCTTATCATTCCTTATGTTTTGCCTGCCGGTATTAAAAGAGTAATTTTCCTTGATTCTGACATGGTAATTCTTGAGGATATAGGAAAGTTGTGGGATGTGGATTTGGGTAACTCTGCTTTTGCCGCGGCGCAGGATTCGCGTATCCGCGTTATGTCTCATGACCAGGCAATAAGAAACTACAGACAACTTGGGATTCCAGCAGAAAGCCATTATCACAATACAGGAGTAATGTTAATAGATATGAATAAATGGAGGAATGATAAAATAAGCGCTACCGCTTTGGAATGCCTTGAGGTAAACAAAAATTATGTGCACAACAGAGAGCAGTATGCATTAAACGTGGTTTGCCTGAGCGCCTGGAAAGAACTGGACGGTCGCTGGAATCAGTTTCCGGAAGAAACAAAACTCAACCCTTATATACTGCATTTTGCCGGGTGGTGGGTTAAAGTTTTTACAAAGGATTACAAAAATATTTTTCCAAAAGCTTTTTTAGAATATGCAGCAAAAACCAAGTGGGGGCGGGGCACGGTTGAGGAAGAAATTGAAAGAAGAGTTAAAATCAGGGAGGCAAAGGTTTTTATCGTTAAGATTTTACGGTTTTTAAAATTAAAAAAATGAAAGTAACGCATTCCATAGCAAGGCAGTTCGCTCGCGATGGTATAGGTTATATAGCTTATCACAGGACAATTGAGGCTTACCGCTGCGGATTCTTAAAAAAAATTATCGCAGCCTCATTTTTCCCAAGCGAAATTGACAAATCTTATTGCTGTTCGCTCCCGTTAGCCCAGGAAATTTCTAAAATTCTAACAAAAATATTACCGCTACCCTTAAGCTATACCTACAGATTGCGTGACAGGATATTTGACTGGAATGTTTCAATGGTGCTTCCACAGGCAGATATTTTTCATGGCTGGTCTTCCCAGACTCTTTTATCGCTAAGACGCGCAAAGAAGAAAGGACAGGTTACTTTTATTGAATGCGCCAATTCGCATCCTTTGACAATGCAGGAAATTATCGCGGCAGAATACAAAAAATATAATATACCTTTGGTTCCCATTGATGGGAAAATCCTTGAAGCACAGTTAAAAGAATTTGAAGAAGCTGATTTTATTATTGTTCCTTCCCGGTTTTCTTACGATAGTTTTATAAGACATAATGTTAACAAAGAGAAATTATTACTTATCCCTTTCGGAGTTGATGTAGTAAGGTTTAGCCCCGGCCCGGCAAAGAACGATGATGTTTTCAGAATTGGGTTTGTAGGGCAGATAGGCTTAAGAAAGGGTGTCCAATATTTGCTTGGAGCATTCAACGAGCTTAAATTAAAAAACTCCGAATTGGTTTTAATGGGGTGGATTCATCCTGACATTACGGGGATTTTAAAAAAATATGCAGATTTTCCTAATATTAAGATAAAAAACTTTACGTTATCTCCGGAGTCTGTTTACCATGAGTCCTCAATATGCGCATTCCCGTCAATAGAAGACGGCTTTGGGCTGGTTGTTTTGGAGGCAATGGCCTGCGGAAAACCAGTCATAGTTACAGAGAATACCGGAGCCAAGGATGTGGTATCAACCGGTAAAGATGGTTTTGTGGTAAACGCAATGAACACTGAGGCGCTTAAGGAGAAAATAAGTTATTTCTACGAAAACAGAGGAAAGATTGCCGAGATGGGAAAGGCCGCAGAGGAAAAAGCGCGGCTAAATACTTGGGAGAAAAATTCAGAAATACTATTGTCAATTTACCGGGATGTTTTAGTTAAAAACAAGTCCGCTAAAACAGGCGGATAATTATGGCAGTAACGAAAAGGGAAACAGTTAAGGAAGTTGCAAAAGCATGGGTTAAGTGCGGGAAAATCGTATCATGCACATTTTCTCCCGTTAAGTAAATTAACAGACAAAGCTAATCTTAAAATTTTATAGATTTTGATTTCACGGAGAGTATTTACTAAAAATGGTTGAAAAAACAAAAGACAGCATCAAGGTGGCATATATTCTTCATTATTTCCCTGTTTTGTCAGAAACCTTTGTTTTTGATGAAATTATCTGGCTTAAGAAAACCGGGGTAGATATAAAAATATTTGCTTTTGACAGCAGGCAGTTTCCGCTTATGCACAGGGAAGGGAAAGAGCTTGCCGAAGAAACCAATTATGCTGTTAATCCCAAAGCAGGCATTGGGAGTTTCTCGCGTGTTCTTTGGGAAAATTTTTTATTTTTTCTGTCCTCGCCGGTTAAATTTATAAGGTATTTTTGCGGATATTTTTTTAAAATAGGGAAAAAAGAATTTTCTCAAATATTTTTCCTGGGAGCACTCATAAAAAAGTATAAGCCTGATTACCTGCATGCCCATTTTGCCTATTTAAGCGCAGCCTCAGCAATGATTATTTCAGATTTTATTAAAGTGCCGTTTATTGTCACCGTACATGCCCGTGATATGTTTGTCGCCAACAGCTATCTGGAGGATGTGCTGAGAAGGGCGAAATATGTAATTGTTAAATCTGATTACAATAAAAAATATATCATGAATAAATATTCCTGGTTAAGCGCAGACAAAGTTAAAACAATACCCTGCGGCGTTGACGCAGGGCAATTCATTCCCGGAGAAAAACTGGCAAGAAGCGGAACTGAAATCATAAGCGTTGGCCGCCTTGTGGAGAAAAAAGGATTTACATATCTGATAAAAGCCTGCAAAATTTTACAGCAAAAAGGCCTGGAATTTAAATGCGAAATATACGGAGACGGTCCGCTTAAGGATGAGTTACTTTCTGAAATTAAAAACCTCGGATTATCGCAAGCTGTGTTTCTTAGGGGCGTCATTTCCAGGGATGAGCTTATCAATGTTCTTAAGCGAAGCGATATATTTGTCCTGCCTTCAATTGTGGACAGCCAGGGAGACACTGAGGCTATGCCTGTGGTTTTAAAGGAAGCTATGGCAGCGGCAAGAGCAGTGGTTGCTTCGGATGCAGCGGGAATACCTGAGCTTATTGATTCCGGGGAAACCGGCATTCTGGTTCCTTCCAAAAATGAAAAAGCGCTGGCAGAGGCAATAATTGTTCTGGCAGGCGATAAGAATATGCAGTTACGCCTTGGACGTAATGCGCGCGAAAAAATCATCCGGGATTTTACTTTAAGTAAAAGCGCAGAAACAATAAAAGTGCTGTTTGTTGAATAGAGGCAGTAATGTATAAAATCTTATACGTTAACGGTTCCTGTAATATAGGCGGGGCAGAGGTAAGCCTTTTAAACCTTGTTAAAAGGCTGGATAAAAATTATCTGTCCATAGTTGCGCTTCCCTGCGAAGGGGAGCTGAGCGATAGGCTGAAAAAATCAGAAATAGCTGTTAAGATAATTTCTCTTGGTGAATTTTCCAAAAAACGCGCGTTTCCTTTTTTATTTTCCACCTTAAAGCTGGCTGATTTTATTAAAAAAGAAAGAATAAATCTCATCCACGCAAACTCAATATATATTTCTGAGCAAAGTTATTTTGCCGCTAGGTTAGCGAAAGTGCCGTGTATCTGCCATGTGCGCGACTTAATACCTGTACTTGGGGCAGGCAAGCTTCGCTTGTCCGCTTTTAAGAATGCGAAAAAACTTGTAGCAATATCAGAGGCAGTAAAAAAAGATTTAGTTGAAAAATTACATATACCGGACGATAAAATTGTGCGGATTTATAACGGAGTGGATACAGAAGAATTTTCTCCGGATACGGGCGGCATGGAATTGCGCAGCGAATTTAATCTGGGGCAGGAAAAATTAATCGGAATGATTGGCAGGTTTTCTCCTGAAAAAGGCCAGGAAATCTTTATAAGAACCGCAGCGGAAATTTTGAAAAATTACAGCGATGTCAAATTCATAATTGCGGGAGACGCAAAGCTCGGCTCGGAAAAGTTTAAGGCAGAAATAATTGAGCTAGCCGCCAGATTAGGCATAAACACAAAAGTAATATTTGCAGGCTTTAGAAATGATTTGCCGAAGGTATTGGCTGCTTTAGACCTGCTGGTTGTGCCATCGTTTGCAGAGCCTTTCGGAAGGGTTATTATTGAGGCAATGGCCATGGAAAAACCGGTTATAGCATTTAATTCCGGCGCTGCCAAAGAGATTATTACCGGGGAATGCGGTGAGCTGGTTGAATTAAATTCAACTCAGCAGCTTAAAAACAGCGTAATCCGGATTTTGCAAAATAAAGAATTGGCAAGTAATATGGGCAGAAAAGGCAGGGCAATAGTTTTAGACAGGTTTAGCATAGGCAGGCATGTAAAGGAGATTGAAGGTTTGTATAAAGAAATTTTACGATGAGCAGAAGAAGTATTTTTTTAATGACCTCAGAAAATTTTGAGCCGCCGCTTAAGAAGCTCGGTTATGAAATTTTCTGGTCATTTCCTTTTGCGTATTCGCTTTTTTACGAAGGCAAAGATAAGGCGATATCAAATCCGCAGGAGCTTTTAAAGCGTTTCAGCGATTTTAAAGACAGGGTACTGGAGTTTAAACCGGAATATTTTTTCGCAGAGCAATGGTTTTTCATAAATTTGTTAAGCAGGATTGAGCCGGTAAACAGGAATAAAACAGCGTTAATGTGGGCAGAATTTATAGGGGATTTAAAAAAAGAAGGGATTACGCCGGTAATATTTTGCCAGGACGACCCTTTGCCTTTTCTGCGTTTAAGGAAATGGGGAGTGGGTGATTTGACTAATAGTTTTAGCGTAGTTGCAACTCATTCGCTGCAAATGCAGCCCCAATATAAAAGATGCGGACAAAAAGTAATATATTTTCCTTCCTTTATCAGTTTCAACCTGCCGGATAAATCAGTAAAAGAGCGCAAGCCAGTTGACTCAAAACTTCTTGAATTTGATTTGTTTTTTATCGGGAACATGGATTTCAGGAGAAAGGTATTTTTCAGGCTTCTTTCAAAAAAAGTTAAAGATCTTGATTATTTTTTCGGTTATTCAAAATTTTATTACACGTCCAGAGAAAACATTGATTTTGATATAGGAGATAAGTACTACCTTAAAACAATCTATGGGCAGTCTTCAATAAACCTGGTTTATGGAAGCTGCGCTGATTCTTTTTTCAATAAAACCTGGGGAGTAACAAGCAGAATTTTTAACATTTCTTACAGCAAGGGATTTTTCCTTTGCGATTATCGCCGGCACCTTGCAGATTTATTTGACTTGGACCCAAAACTTTATTCTTTCCGCAGCCTTGCTGAATGCTGTAAAAAAATAAGGTTCTATCTTGAGCATCCCGAAACAAAAAAAGAGCTGGCGGAAAAAATATACAGCCAGGTAATAAGCCGTTATACGGCGGATACGGTAATCGGAAAACTAATGCAAGACATAGAAAACAATTGAAATTTATGAAAGTATCAGTTGTCATAGCGACCTACAAAAGAGAAGAGAGCCTTAAAAATCTGCTTAAGGATTTATTTGCGCAAAACGAAAATGATTTTGAAATTATTATTGTGGACCAGAGCCCGTCGCCTTCAAATGTATTATCGGAAATAGCTGCCGGCAGCAACGGCAAGGTAAGCTATATTGCAGGTATCAGCCAGAATGCCGCCCTTGCAAGAAACCGCGGCGTTAAAGAAGCAAAAGGCGAAATTGTTGTGCTTTGCGATGATGATATTCTGGTTAAACCGGATTTTATTACAAACCATCTTAAAAACTATAGTGAGCGCGATGTCGGAGGGGTTTCAGGAAGGGTGGTGTGCTATGGCGATGGCCCGGTTGGAGATATTAAGGCGGTTGGCAGAATCAGAAAATATGACGGAAAAATTACCGCTAATTTCAACGCAGATTTTAAAACCGAAGTAGAGCATGCTTATGGATGCAATCTTTCCTTTAGGAGAGAACTTTTAATTAAAACCGGAGGATATGACGAGCGGCTGATCGGAACAGGTTCTTTTGACGATGCTGATGTTTCTTTTAAGATAAGAAAACTTGGCTACAAAATTGTTTTTGAGCCGATGGCGGACGCAGTCCATCTGTTAAGCGTGGGCGGGTACAGAGACCTTTCATTTGAAGAAAAAATGTATTGGTATTATCACAATTTTATGATTTTTTATTTAAAACATATGCATAAAGTATTCCTGCCGTTATTTCTTATAAGGCAGGTATGCGGCAGTTTTCGCCGCGCTTTTACCAAAAAGAATCCGGCGGTTATAAATTTTTCCCTAAGCGGGCTGGCAAGCGGAGTGAGCGATTATCTGAAATTAAACGAAAAAGGCCGGATGAAAGCATCCATAAAATCAAAAGAAAACATAAAGCGAATATTGGCAACCCGCCTGCAAGGAATGGGTGATGTTGTTTGTTTTATGCCGGCGTTAAGGTCGTTACGCGATAATTTTCCCGGCGCTGAAATCACGGTATTAGTCGGCAGATTATCCGGCAGGGAGGTAATTGAAAATTGCCCCTGGATTGATGCGGTTATTTTTTATGATATAGAGAAAAAAAGGAATTATTTTGAAAAAATCAGATTTGTAAAACTGCTTAGGCAGAAAAAATTTGATTTAATTATTATGTCGTCGCAGGAAGTCGGTTTCGCTTTAAAGGCATTCTTAAGCGCAGCGCGTTACCGGGCAGGCTTTGGCCGTTATACCGTAAACGGTATAACATCAACGGACAGGTTTGGTTTTCTGAATTCTTTGTCGCTGGAATCGCGTAAACCGGAGCATGATATTGAAGCCAACCTGCGGCTTTTAGAAACTTTAGGGCTTGATATAAAAAATAGAAATTTGGAACTGCCGGTAAAAGAGAAAGACGCAGCCGTTGCTGCCGGAATTTTTAACGAAGCAGGTTTTGGTTCCAAAAAGGTTGTAGCGATTAATCCTTCTTCAAACAGGTCTGTAAAAAACTGGCCTAAAGAAAAATATGCCCAGCTTATCAAAGAACTTAAAGAAAAGCATGGCGCAGAGGTCGTTCTCATCGGCGCGCAAAAAGATATGCAGCTTAACCGGGAAATATCCGGCATGTCCGGTTCTAAAATCCTGGATTTAGCCGGTAAAACAACTCTGGGGGAACTAATTGCAGTATTAAACAAATGCCATTTATTTATCGGCAATGACTCAGGCCCGATGAATATAGCGGCGGCGCTTAATATGCCTGTTGTCGCTTTGTTCGGCCCGGGCGATGAAGTAAAGTTCAGGCCGTATTGCGCAAATTATATTGTTGTCAGTAAGCGTGTTGATTGCGCTCCCTGCAACGAGCATAGCTGCGCGCTGGATAAGTGTATGCAGCCAATTGAGGTTGAGGAAGTGCTTAGGGCTGCGGAATTTTTCTTAAGCAGACAGTAGTATAGCGGAAAATAAATTTAAATACTAATATGAAGGTTGTTTTTGTGTTCCCTGATTTAAACGTATTCTCGCGGTTTAGCGGCGACTATTCCGGGATTTTTGCCCATGGTATAGGCTGCCTTTCTGCTGTTTTGAAAAAAAATGGTCACGAAACATCGCTTTTGCACATTACTAAAGAAGTAAACAAAGGGCAGTTTCTTAAGGCCGTAGAGAGCCAAAAACCGCAGCTTATTGCTTTCAGTTCTTTGTCCCATCAGTTTCCTTATGTGAAGCAATGGGCAGCCTGGTTGCGGGAAAATGGAAATATACCAACTATCTGCGGAGGAGTGCACGCGACAGTTGACCCGGATGAGGTTATAAACACCAATGGCATAGATATGCTTTGCCGCGGGGAAGGCGAGTATGCTTTGCTTGAATTATGCACAAAGATGTCAAACAACGAAGATATCTCGGCAGTAAAGAATTTATGGCTTAAAAGAGATTCGCGCGTAATTAAAAACGAAGTAAGGCCGCTTGAAAATAATCTTGATGATTTGCCTTTTGCCGACAGAAGGTTGTTTAATTACCAAAGCTTGTATGATTACAAAATAAGAATGCTTACCGTTTTGGCTTCAAGAGGCTGCCCGTTTAACTGCAGCTATTGCTGCAATCACCAATATCAAAAACTCTATCCGCATAATTATGTGCGTTTTAGGAGCGTTGACAATGTGCTTTCGGAAATAGAACAAGCCCTTAGCTGGTACAGCGATGTTGAATTTATAAATTTCATAGACGATACTCTTTGCATGGATAAAAAATTACTTGCAGAATTCTGCGAAAAATTTCCCAAAAGGTTTAAGCTGCCTTTCCACGGCAACAGCCGCGTAAACTTTCTGGATGAGGAAACATTTTCTTTGCTTAAAAAAGGAGGATGTGAACGCCTTGATGTCGGAATTGAGTCCGGGAATATGCATTTACGCCAACAGATATTAAAGCGAAATATAAGCGATGAGCAGATAGTAGAAACGTTTAAATTAGCTGATAAATTCGGTATAAAACTTTCCGCTTATAATATGGTAGGCTGCCCGCATGAAACAGCAGAGATGATACTTGAAACTATAAAACTTAACGCAAAAGTGAAGCCATATGCTTCGCACAATGCAATATTCCAGCCCTATCCAAATACCGAAGCTTATCAGATATGCGTGGAGAATAATTTTATTTCAGAAAAGAAAGTTTCTGCTTTTTTCAAGGAAAGCGTGCTTAGGCAGCCGCAAATCACCAAAAGGCAGATTTTATTTTTCAGCCGGTTCTTTCAGATTATCATGAAATTTTATATGTTTTCTTTCATCCTGCCGCAAAAAATATCAGAGAAATTTACGCGGTTCATTGATAAGGCTATGCTTGGCTTAAGCAGGAGTTTCATTGTTTATAAATTTTATTTTTTGTTTCTTATGATTTTTTCTCCCATTAAAACGGCAAAGCTCCTGGCTATGAAAATTAATCCTGATGCCGCAAGAAAAATTAAATACGCAATATATAAACGGCATTACATGAAAGGAAAAAGCTGAAATTATGGAAAACAAAATTAATGTCTGCATGATAAGCGGAGCATACCCGCCATGCAGGGATGGTATCGGCGATTATACAGCCAGGCTTATTGATGGATTAAGAAAGGAAAATATTAAGGTTAGTTTAATTACCAGCGAAGAAGAACAGATATCAGAATATGTAAGAAAAAATAATATTGAAAATGTTTTCCCCATAATTAAAAGATGGAATATTTTCGCAGTGCTTGCCATATTGAAATTCGCGGCAGAAGGAAGATTTGACGTAATTCATCTGCAGTTTCCTTCCTCAAGATATAAAAGAACCTTTTCTTTATGTTTTCTGCCCATTCTGCTTGGTTTATTCCTAAGAAAAAAAACAGTAGTGACCCTGCATGAATTTTCTATCTCTTATCCCATAAACAAATTGCGCCAGATTATTCTTGGCCTGGGCAGCTCAAAGGTTATACTGACCGATAATAATGAAATTAAAAAATTCCCCGCTGGTTTTATCGCCGGGAAAAGGAAAATATGTTTTATACCGATAGGAAGCAACATTGATATTTATGGGGCTGATTCCGGGGAGAAAGAAGAATTTTTTAAAAAAACAGGATTAAGCAGGCAGGCTAAAATTATAACGTTTTTCGGGTTCATCCATTCAAACAAAGGGCTCAATTGCCTGCTTAAGGCTGTAAAAAAGGTTGAGGCTTACGGCATTCCTGCGCAGCTGTTGGTCATGTCGCAGCTGGATTTTAAAAGCAATGCCTATCATGCTAAGGTAAAAAAGTTAATCGGCGCTCTGGGGCTGGATAAAACGGTTTTTATAACAGGATATCTTTCTCCGGAAGAGGTTTCAAGGTTTTTGTCTTTTTCTGATATCTGCGCGCTGCCTTTTAGCGACGGTGCGACATTAAGAAGAGGAACCCTTATGGCAGCGCTTAGCCATGGCAAAGCTGTAATTTCTACGCGCGCAGGCAGGAATGATTCTTCGCAATTAATTGACCGGGAAAATATTCTTCTTGTTCCATCCGGCAATGCGCATGCCCTGGCAGAGGCAATAAAAAATCTTTGCACAGATGGCGGTTTGCGGCGTAAAATTGAAGAAGGGGCGTTTCATTTGTCCAAAGATTTTTCCTGGGATAAAATAACTTGTATGCATAAAGAACTTTATTCTGAATTGACCGGTATTTTATAATGAGAAAGGAATTGCTTGAGGTAATAAAATGCCCGGCTTGCGGGAAATCCGGCGCGAATAATTTTCAATTGACGGAAAATGCCGCTGTTTCTTTTGAGATAAAAGAGGCGCAGGTTAAATGTTTTTGCGGTGAAACCTTTAAGGTAAAAAATGGAATATTAAGCCTTCTTTACAAGCCTGACAGGGAGGTCTTGGAGGAAATAAAAGGCATTATGGAGGCGCTTAAGGAGGCCAATCCCAAACATACGGATGAAATGCTTTTGTCTTTGCCTGAATCTGCAGAGAGTAAAAATCCTTTTGACGCTACCTGCAAATATTCGCTGAATTTTTATAAAGTTATAAACGAATTGGGCATCCGCGGTGGAGAGTTGGTGTTGGACCTTGGCAGCGGCAATACCTGGAGCTCAAACAAACTGGCTGAAATGGGGTGCAGGTGCGTTGCGCTTGATATTTCCGTACCGAAATTCAAGGGACTGGAGTCTGCTGAAACTTATTTTAAGTCGGGGAAGGTGTATT
>JAQTUC010000165.1 GCA_028710385.1 Candidatus Omnitrophota bacterium | reverse complement strand
AGTATATTGACGATATCAGAAAAACAGGCAGGCGCATTATTGATTTAGATGACAGAGCGCGCGATGAGGAGTTTTATGTTGCCAGCTATCGCATTGAGCCAAACCACGGCCAGGTAGTAATTTCAACAGGTTGTTCAAATTTCTGCTCTTACTGCGTTGTTCCTTTTGTAAGAGGAGAAATTAGGCCGCGCAGCCCGGAAGATATAATTGAAGAAGTAAAGCTTAATATTAAATTAGGAATTACAAGAATCACTCTGCTTGGCCAAAACGTCAATGATTACAGATACCGGCCGCATTCTTCATCGCAGCTTCCAACCACATTTATAGAATTGCTTAAAATGGTTGAGAAGATAGACGGGCTTACGGAACTTGACTTTATAACCCCGCATCCCAAAAATACCTCGGAGAGCCTGTTTAAAATTATGGCAAAATCAGATAAAATAAAAAAACATTTACATTTGCCATATCAGTCCGGCTCTGATAGAATTTTACAATTAATGAACCGCGGTTACACCAGAAAAGATTATCTTGAGCTTGTTAAAAGCTATAAAAAAATAGTTAACGGTACCCTTGGAACAGATATAATTGTTGGTTTTCCTACTGAAACAGAAGAAGATTTCCTGCACACAAAAGATGTTCTTGAAAAAGTAAGATTTATGGGCGCTTATATCTTTAAGTATTCGCCGCGCCCCGGAACAAAGGCAGCGAAATTAAAAGACGACGTGCCAAAGCCTGTCAAAGAGAAGCGGCACGACATTCTTCTTAACCTGCAGAAAAAGATTTCTTCGGAGGGGAAATGAAAACTTTTTTTAAATCAACAGCGCAGTTTATCCTGGTTCTGGTTTCTGCCTTAAGTTTTACTATTCTTTGTTATCCTTCGCCCCTTGATGAGGCTTATAAGGATTACCTTAGCAACGACTATGAAGAGGCGCTGCAAAAGGCAAGGAGCCTGCCGCGAAGCGATGAAACCCTTTATTTCCTGGGGCTTGTTTATGCGAAAATCGGCAACCTCCCGCAGGCGCGCGAATATCTTTTGCTGTTAAACAGCAATTATCCGCGCTCAAAATTGCATGAGCAGGGAGCGATAAAACTTGCAGACACATATTTTCTTGAGGGCGATTTCACAAGGGCTCGGCAAATATACGAAGGCCTTGCGCGAAAATCTAACGCTTCAAATTATTCTTCGCTTATTTATCTAAGGCTCAGCCAGATAGCGGAAAAAGAGGGCCGCTGGGACGATAAGAAAAAATATCTTAACATTATCAAAGAAAAATATCCCTCAGGCAGCGAGCTTTTTGTCGCGGACGCTCCAAAAGAGCAGGATGATTTTTTCACCATACAAGTGGGAGCCTTCAGTAACCGCAAAAACGCAATGAATCTTAAGAATGAGCTTAATGTCAAATATGATGTTTATATTATGGAAGACAAGAACGCAGGTTACGTATTATATAAGGTAAGGGTAGGAAAATTCAAAGACAGAAAAGAAGCCGAGAGAATGTGGGGTAGATTGGTTAAACAGGGATACCCTGCTAAAATCTTTCCGTAAGGTCTTTAGTCTGAGGTCTGATGTCTGAAATTATTTTTATCGTCGGCGCAACAGCCACAGGGAAAAGCGACACTGCCTATAATCTCGCCAAAAAAATCAACGCTCAAATAATCTCCGCCGATTCAATGCTTTTCTATAAAGAAGCTTCAATCGTAACTTCAAAGCCGCCTGAATATATGCTTAAAGAAATAAAACACCATTTTGTAGGAAATATTTCGGTAGAGGATACATACAGTGTTTTTGACTATTTTACGAAAGCCAATAAGTTAATCAGCAGTTTATTTGAAAAAAAAATTACACAGGTTATATGCGGCGGAAGCGGTTTATATGTAAAAGCCCTGCTTGACGGCATCTTTAAGGGGGTTGGCGAAGATGCTGCTTTGCGCAAAGAGCTTGAAGAGCAGGCGCAAAAATCAGGCAAAGAATATTTATATGAAGAGCTCAAAAAGGTTGACCCGCAAACTGCGGCAAAAGCAAAGGATTTAAGGAGAATTATAAGAGCTCTTGAAGTTTACCGCTTAACAGGTGTCCCTTTATCGCAAAAAAAGAAAGAAGCAGACGGCCTTTGGGGAAAACTGCCTATTAAAATATTTGGATTAAATTTTAAAAGAGAAATGCTTTATGAAAGAATAAATAAACGTGTTGATGATATGTTTGAGGCGGGCGCGGTAGAAGAGGTAAAAAATCTGCTTAAGCTTAAGTTAAGCCATACCGCAGAAAAAATTATCGGCATAAAAGAAATCTCAGGTTTTTTAAGGGGAGAGTATAATATAGAACAGGCTAAAGAGCTGATGAAAAAAAATACCCGCAATTTTGCCAAGCGGCAATTAACCTGGTTTAGGGCAGATAAGAGGATTAAGTGGATAGAAAAGGATGATTTAACGTCAGAAGATGTTATAAAATGTATCACGTCACACGCTCCACGTAGCACGTTTTAAAGACGTGTTACCTGATACTTGTTACGTGATACCTAACGACAAATATGTACGAAACAACAAAAATTGAAAAAGCTTTATTAATAATGACAGAGACTCGCCAGGAACGGTGGCCTCAGGATGTATTGGCTGAGGAGTTTAAGAACCTTGTTAAATCTTGCGGAATTGAGGTTTCCCGGCTTGTAACTGTAAAATTAAGGCAGATAACCCCTGCTTTATATATAGGTAAGGGCAAGGCAGAGGAACTAATGGCTATTGCGCAGGAAGAAAAAGTTGATGTGGTTATTTTTAATAATAATTTAAGTTTTACCCAGCAGAGAAACCTTG
>JAQTUC010000164.1 GCA_028710385.1 Candidatus Omnitrophota bacterium | reverse complement strand
GGATAATCTAAATCAGGAAGTGGTTTTGTGCGGCTGGGTGCATTCAAGGCGCGACCACGGAAAACTTATTTTTATAGATATAAGAGACAGATACGGCATAACCCAGGTTGTATTTTTCCCAAAGCCAAATAAAGAAACTTACGAGAAAGCAAAAAGCTTAAGAAGCGAAGATGTTATAAAGGTTAAGGGCAATGTTAATATAAGGCCGAAAGGAACAGAAAATCCAAAGCTTCAAACAGGTTTTGTTGAGGTGGGCGGCGCTTTCCTTGAAATAATAAATTCAGCGCTTGATTTGCCTTTTCCCGTTGATGACACAATTGACGTAGGAGAGGAAACAAAGCTTACCTACCGCTACCTTGATTTACGAAGGCCAAAAACTCTTGAGAAAATGGTTTTGCGGCACAATTTTAACCAGGCAGCAAGAGAATTTTTAAACGAGAAAAAATTTATTGAAGTTGAAACCCCGTTTCTTACAAAATCAACGCCTGAAGGCGCGCGCGATTTTCTTGTTCCGTCACGGCTTAATCAGAATAAGTTTTACGCGCTTCCGCAGTCTCCGCAGCTCTTTAAGCAGATTCTTATGGTTGCTGGTTTTGACAGGTATTATCAGGTTGTCCGCTGCTTCAGGGACGAGGATTTAAGAAAAGACCGCCAGCCTGAATTTACCCAGCTTGATATTGAAATGTCATTTATTGACGAGGAAGATATAATTTCGCTTATGGAAGAATTTGTCGCGCAAACTTTTAAAAAAGTGCTTGGCATTGAAATAAAAACTCCGTTTTTAAGAATACCTTACGCTGAGGCAATGGAAAAATATAAAAGCGATAAGCCTGATATCGGAGAAGGCGACTACCGTTTTTGCTGGGTGGTTGATTTTCCGCTTTTTGAGTATAATGACGAAGAAAAAAAATGGCAGTCCTGCCATCACCCTTTTACTTCGCCTAAAATTGACAACGTTGAACTTCTTGACGGCGACCTGTCAAAGGTAAAGGCGCGCGCTTACGACCTTATTTTAAACGGGCAGGAAATTGCCGGCGGCTCAATAAGAATACATTCATCGCAGCTGCAGCAGAAAATATTTTCAATCCTTGGGATATCTGACGAAGACGCAAAAAAGAAATTCGGCTTTCTGCTGGATGCTTTTAAATACGGCGCGCCTGTCCACGGCGGTATTGCTTTCGGTTTAGACAGGCTTTATGCAATTATCACAAAATCCGACAGCATAAGGGATGTTATAGCGTTTCCAAAAACGCAGAAAGGCGTTTGCCTTATGTCTGACGCGCCTTCGGAAGTTGAGGCCAAGCAGCTTAAGGAAGTTTATATTAAAATGGTGGAGCAGGAGAAGAAATAGAATGGAAGTGTGTTTTGCAATTATAGAGAAAGGTACTTCGGACGCTCTTGTTTATCGCGTCCTCAGTATCAATTCACACTGTGATTTTTCTGCGCGCGTTGCGCTTGAAAAATCACGTGTTCATTGAGGAGGTTTGTATGAAGTTTTTAATTGCGTTGCTCGGCATTGTTTTTTTAGGCGGCTGTCTCAGCAGAACTTACACAATAGAGAAACCGCGCACTAACCTTGAAGTAAACGGAAACCAGGGTTATTTATTCGGCACTCCGAAAGAAGCCCCCAAGCCTAATAAATTCGGCGAAACAAGAAAAGTATCCGTACTTGAAGTAGAACTCGGCCCCCATCACAGGCAGAAACCGGCGAAACAGGTTATGCCGCAGCCGGAAGCTGTTACAGAAGAGCAAATAACCGAAGAGGAGACTATGATTGAAGAAGCTCCGGAAATTTCCGAGAAAAATTATGAAATGTATACCGTCCAGAAAAACGACACTCTTCAGAAGATTTCGCAGAAATTCTACGGCACAACAAAGAAATGGAAAATGATTTATGACGAAAACAGGGATGTTTTAAAGAGCCCGGACAGAGTTTATCCAGGCAAAACCATAAAAATACCTCTTTTAGGCAGCAAAGAACAGAATACTGATTATCAGTATAAGTAAAATTGTTTGCAGTCGGTATCCGCCGATAGGCGCAATTTTCCGGCAGAAATAGAATGGAAAAAATACTCAATATCCAGGATTTTTCTCAGTTACGGGAAATCTTCGGCGTAGAAGACAGGAACCTGAAGTTCCTTGAAAAAAGATTTAAAGTTGCCATATCGCTTAAATCCCACGGCCTTTCCATAAAAGGCCCAAACGACAAGGTTTCGCTTGCGGAGAATTTGATAAGAAAAATGATGGAGTTAAGCAAGGAAGGCCTGGTCCTTAACAGGGAGGAGCTTGGTGAATTTACAGCGGAGGCCGATTTTAAGATTAATCCGCGCGAAACGGGCAAAGATTTTAAAGAAGAAAAAGAAGGCATAAGAGTATTTGCAGCGCATAAGAAATTTGTTTTTCCGAAAACGCACGGCCAGCAGGAATACGTAAGGGCAATGAGAGAACACGATATTGTTTTCTCAATAGGCCCCGCAGGAACAGGAAAAACTTATCTTGCAATGGCAATGGCCGTAAATTATCTTATGGAAAAAAAGGTTGGAAGGATAATCCTTACGCGGCCGGCAATTGAAGCGGGGGAATCTCTCGGGTTTCTTCCCGGCGATATGTATGAAAAATTAGGGCCGTATCTCAGGCCTCTTTATGACGCTCTTTACGATATGATGGAAGCCGAGACCATTGAAGATTACATAGAAACAGGCGTAATTGAAGTTGCCCCTCTTGCCTATATGCGGGGGCGCACGCTTAATAATGCGTTTATTGTCCTTGATGAGGCGCAAAACTGCACGTCTGAGCAGCTTAAAATGTTTATCACCCGTTTTGGTTTTGATTCAAAAGCAATAATAACCGGAGAT
>JAQTUC010000044.1 GCA_028710385.1 Candidatus Omnitrophota bacterium | reverse complement strand
TTCGCCGTCTTCCGGCAAATCAGTCATATGAAAGGCGTTACAGCTTGTGCCATAGCCTACGAGCTCTCCGTAAATATGCGCGCCTCTTTTTTTGGCGTGTTCTAATTCTTCAAGCACTAAAACTCCTGCGCCTTCGGAAATTACAAAGCCGTTTCTTTTATTGTCAAAAGGCCTGCTTGCCTTATGAGGCTCGTCGTTATTCTTAGCCAAAACATTTACAACGTCAAATGCGCCGAAAGTAATCGGGCAAACCGGGGCTTCGCTTCCTCCCGCGATAATTATATCCTGCCTGCCTTCGCGGATAAGCTCAAAGGAAAAACCAAGAGAGTCAGTTGCCGCTGTGCAGCCTGTTGAAACAGTGCAGTTTAAGCCTTGCGTATGGTAAATCGCTCCTATCTCTGCGCTTGGCGTATTAAACATTGCCGCGTCATAAAGATAGGGGCGGCCTTTCCTGGGATCAATTGGTTTTTTCCCCCAGTCAGTTACCAGAAGAAATTCCTCTTCCATAAAACGCGTTCCGCAGATTGCGTTTGCGAGAATTACTCCGAAGCGTTTCGCGTTAATTTTTTTAATATCAACTTTTGAATCTTCAACTGCCTGCTTTGCCGCTGCAATTGCAAACTGGACGTATCTATCCATGCGGAAATGGTCTTTTATGCCGAATTTTAAAGGGTCAAAGCCTAAATCCTGAGAAGCGATTTTTGACACGAATAAACTTACGTCAAAATTTTCAACCCTCTCAACAAAAGGCTTACCCGCTATAAGATTATCGTAAAAAGTATTCTTGTCTTCGCCTGCTGCGCTGATTACTCCGATGCCTGTTATAACTACTCTTCTCATTTCTTCTCCTTGGTTAATGCGTTAATTTGTTTTAAACTAAGCTGGATTAAAAAGTGCGTTTATAAAGCTGTTTTTGCGTTTCAATTGTTCATATTTCTGTAAAGTTATCGCTCCTGTCGCATACTGGTTGTTTAAACGCGATGCCATTACCCTCTGGGTTTTTTGCGCATGCTTTAAATAAACTGCGGCCAGCGCAATAACAATTACAAGCGTAATTGCTGCCATTATCCTTATATATTTATCCAGATTATAAACCATTATTTCTTTCTGCTTACCTTAAATATAATATTGCCGCCGTCCGGGCAGGTTACGGTATTAATTCCATCCGGGTCATCCATAAAGAAAAACTTTGCGCCGAAATTTAGAGCGAATAAAGCAGGAAACGCGCAATGATACGCTGCTCCGCAAAATCCTTCCGGGCACTTAAGGCCTTTGACTTCAAATTTATCTCCCAGTTTATACTGATAAGCGCATTTACCTTTCGCTTCAACCACTTCCAAAACCATATCTTTGGGATTAGGCCCTTTATGGTTCGGGTCTTTTTCTATTACTTCTATTTTTCCTTCTTTATCAAAAATTTCAGCTTTAAATTCAAGCTTTCCGCCGTCCGGGCAGGTTACCAGAAGCGAGCGCTGGTTATCCCTGAAACCGAATTTTGCGCCGAAACTTAAAGCGTAAATTACGGGAAAAAGCGCATGAGCCAATCCCAAACAAAAATGTTTGGGCGGATGGGTAAAATCTTCAAGAATTATTTCATCGCCTTTTTTGTAGCCGTGGTAACAATCGCCCTCAACCTTAACAACGGTAAGTTTTAATTTCGGGAAAGGCGTGTTTACCTTATCGGGGTTTTGAGCGTCTGCCTGAGGAATTAAATTTTTGCATTTAGCAATCAGCTCTTCTATGCCTAAAAACTGCTTCTCTTTTTCAACTTTTTTAACAAGCTCAACTAACTTCTTGTTAAGCGGCGTGTGGAACGAATGCTTTTTCCCTAAGTCAACGAATGCGCCGTTTAAATAATCTATTTCTGAGGGCTTTCCCCTTTTAATACTTTGTAAAATTGAGCCGTACAGAGGCTCCTTGCTTAGATTAACCATAATGCCGGAAAATATTTTTGCCGCATCTTTAATCGGCAAAGAAGTGAGTTTAGTCACCTGTTCAATTGTAAAATCAGGAAGATCAACCAGCTTGATATTTGCTTTTTTTACGGCGCCAAGCGCTTCCTGCCAGATACCTATGCTTATCTCGCATAAATCAAGATTCAGGAAACACTCCTGCATAGATTTCCCGCATATTGCAGGTATGCAGTTGTTTGCGTTTGCAAAAACTTTAAGCCATTTCATGCCTTTGATTTCACCGGTTATTTCAATCGGGAAAATCCTTCCAAGCAAAATAGAAGCGCGTTTAACCCAATCGTCATTATCCGCAAAGGGTTTGCCTATTACCCATTTTCTTTCAAAATTATGGATAATTTCTCCCGGCCGAAGATATGTTGCGCCGAACATTACGATACTTGGAATAATATTTTTTTTAGGAACAAATTGCGAAACTATATTATCGGCTTCAACTCCGTTTTGCGTAGTTAAAACAATTGTATCTTCAAGGTATTTCTTGTTTTCATAAAGAGCTTTTTCTATATCCTGCGTCTTGGTGGCTAAAATAATAATATCCACCTTTTTCTGCAAATGGGTTGCGGCGGGTATTTTCACCCTGACAATTCCGCGCACTCCTGAAATTGAAAGCCCGTTTTTATTAATTACGTCAATAGTGTCTTTGGGGCCTACAAGGGTTACGTCTTCGCCCTGTTCCTTAAGATACCCCGCAACCAAACCGCCTATTGCGCCCGGGCCTATTACAGCTATTTTCATATTTTAATTATTTACGTACCACGTATCACGTAACAAGTAACACGTTTTAAAAAACGTGCAACGTGAGACGTGTGACGTGCAACTAATATTCAATTTACTGAACACCATATTTCTCATAATCAATGCCCAGCTTAGTCAATAATCTTTTCAACATATCCTTAAACGCCGGAGGGATTTCCTTAAAAAAGGCTTCAATGAGTTCCTTTTCCTTTACCTCAGACATATTTTTGCTTTTGGCAATTTCCTCAGCCGACTCTTTAACAAGCCTTTGGGCTATTGAGCGGTGAAACTGCGGTAAATTGCTTATCACTTTATCAAAAATTTCTTTTGCTTTTGAGCTCCATTGTATATCTGACATGTAACTCCTTTTTCTTAACGCAGATTGTCGCAAATCTTCCGTCTCCATAATATAATTATTTCGGCGGATCCGCCTAAGTTTTATCGGTGGCGGAAACGCGGATAATCGCAGATGATTTATCTGCGGGAATCTGCGTTGGTTGCGCGAGTATCTGCGTTAAATTATTTCAAATACTGTTTTTGTCATTTTCTCTTCCGCATCAAACAAACGAAAATCAGCAAAACCCATTTCTCCGGTTAAAAGATTATCCGAAACAACCAAAACCGCGGCAACTTTTGTTTTATAAACGTTTGAAACAGTGACAAACGGGCTGGTTACCATATCAACGCAAATCGCTCCTTTTTCTATATAAGGATTCACGATTTCTTTTGTCTCCCTAAACATTGCATCAGTCGTCCAGCAGGCGCCCTGATAAACTTTGCCCTGCTTTTCAAAAACTGTTACCAGCTTTTTGGATAAATCTTTATCCACCTGAGACACAAAGTTATCATCAACATAATAACGGGTTGCGCCGTCTCCTCTTATAACTTTGTCAACGACAACGAAATCACCAACTGTCATTTCCTGTTTCATGCCTCCGCAGGAACCCAAACGTATAAGCGTTTTTATTCCGCCGGTGCATAAAATTTCAGTAACGAACGCCGAATCAGGAGCGTAGAAACCGCCGTTACCTACGGTTACTTTCTTTCCTTTATATAAACCGGTCCAGAAAGTGTAGCCCAGAAAAGTAAAATTTTTCATGGGTTTTTCAAGATACTGAAGGCAGCGCTGCGCGCGTTGCATCTGGCCGCTTATTATGCCTATTTCTCCGAAGTCGCCCTGGCGAAATTGTAACGATTCAAGTAAGCCTTTTGCGTGCAAGTGGACATCTCTCTGCATCATGATATTTCTCCTTCGCTTTGTTGGTTTTTTTCTTCTTCCTTTTGTATTGCTTCTTCCTGTTCAGCCAGCGGCATATTCACTGTTTTTTTAAGCGCCATTTTGTCAATTTTGCCAACCCTGTTTTTAGGCAGCTCCTTTAAAAACTCAAAATAATGCGGTATTTTAAAATGAGCCAACTGTTCCTTTAAAAAATCCCTGAGCTTCTGCTCTTCTATCGCGTTGCCGTCTTTTGTAACTATGAAAGCCTTGGGCACTTCTCCTCTTAATTCATCGGGAACGCCCACGACTGCGGTTTCGGCGACGTTTGGATGAAGCTGTATTTTTTCCTCAACCTCTGAAGAAAAAACTATTTCACCGGCGACTTTTATCATGTCTTTTTTCCTGCCGGCAAGATATATCAGGCCGTCTTTTCCAAAATACGCAATGTCTCCCGTGCGAAACCAGCCTTCTCCCCAAAAAGCATCCGAGCTTAAAGTGGGCTCCCTGTAATATCCTCCGGTTACGCCTTCACCATTTACAAGCAGTTCGCCTTTTTCTCCGTATAATAGAGAGTTTCCTTCTTCATCTATTATTTTCGCCTGCATACGGAAACCGAACTTTCCTATGCTTGATATTTTATGCTCATCGGGTGGAGAGAAAGTATTCGGCGCTGCTGTTTCAGTCATGCCCCAACCATTTAAAAGTATTGCCTTCGGGCAAGATCTGTGGAATTTCTTAAGAAGAGCCGGGGAAGACGGCGCGCCAAAGACAACCGCGTATCTTAAAGAGGAAAGATTAAACCTTTCGCATTCTTTAAGAGATAAAATCGCAACATACATGGAAGGGACTATGCAAAATATAGTAACTTTATATTTCTCTATATTTTTTAAAAACTCAAGCGGGTTAAACCGCGGCATAACAATTATGGTTGAAGCGAAACGGATCATCAAAAGCAGATAATTAAGCCCGCCCACATGGGAAAACGGGATACCGCCGGTGCAATAAACATCGTTTTCGGAAATCCCCAGAAAGTGGTTTATGGTATCAACCGGATTATCAAGTTGTTTATAGCTAAGCATTACTCCTTTTGGGTGGCCTGTTGAGCCGGAGGTATAAAATATCGCCGCAAGGTCTTTATCCATAGATACGCCAACGGGCGCTTCATTGCTTTCTTCTGCCAGGATGTCGTCAAGAAAATCGCAGTCAGGAAACCGCTCTTTCGCGGTTATTATATATTTTACCGAATAACAGTTTTCGCGGATATTTAATATGTTTATGTCCTTTTTCGGCTGTATGATTAATGCCCTGGGTTCGCTGTGGTTTAACAAATGAATAATTTCTTTTTCGGTGAGCATGTAATCAAAAGGTATTAAAGTGGCGCCTATTGAATACACTGCCATCTGAGCGGAAATTGCATCCGGGGTGTTGGCGGTAAAAATTGCAATTTTATCTGGCTTTTTTACGCCTTGCCTTGTAAAATAATTCGCTATCTTAAATGCGTTATCTTTAAGCTGTGAAAATGTTGTTTCTCTTCCCTCAAAACTAAAAGCGCATTTTTGTCCAAACAAAGAAGCCTGGTTTATTAACAGCTCCTTTATATTCATAAAAAGGCCTCCTTGCGTAGATACGCATACTGGCCAATCCTTATATGGCCAGGTATTTTAGTGAAATTTTAATAGTAAAATTTTACTATTAAAGGTTTTTAAGTCAAGTATTTATTTTGCGTAAACTGGCAACAGATAAACAGTCACGAATTAGTCACACGTAGCACGTAGCAGGTAACAGGTGATGGAATTAAGACGTGATACCTGATACCTGTTACGTGTTACTCTAAATCCGCATGCTAAATATGGTTAAAATAGGCTCAAAAATCATAGATACCACTGTGTTTGTAGCGCCCTTGGCTGGATGTTCTGACCTTAGTTTCAGGCTTACCTGCAGGGAATACGGCGCTAAATTCTGCTTTTTTGAGATGATAGACGCTAACTCCCTGATTTACAACCGCATACGAAGCTTGCGCATCATAAGAACAATTGAAGAAGATTCCCCTATCGCCGGCCAGCTCTTAGGAAGAGACCCGCAAATAATGCTTGAGGCCGCGCTTAAGCTTCTTGAGCAGGTAAATATTTCTTTTCTGGATGTCAATTGCGCCTGTCCGGTCAAAAAAGTGGTTAAGAAAAAAAGCGGCGCTTATTTGGTAAATGACATTGAGGCTTTATCAAAACTTATCAAAAAACTTTCAGGCAGCCTCCCTGTCCCCGTAACAGTAAAATTAAGGGTAGGTTATCTTGAGAAAAACAAAAGGCAAATAACTGACGCCGCAAAAGCTTGCGAGGACAGCGGAGCCTCAGCTCTTTTTGTGCATGGGAGGACAAAAACCCAGATGTACAGCGGAGATGTTGATTACAGTTTGATAAGGGCGGTTAAGGAAGCTGTAAGCATTCCGATATTTGGCAGCGGCAATGTGTTTACACCGCAGCTCGCAAAAAAGATGTTTGATGAAACAAATTGCGACGGTGTGATCGTCGCACGGGGCGCTTTGGGCAGGCCCTGGATGCCTAAACATATTGCGGATTATATGGAAGGAAAAAATATAGAAACCATAGATATGAAAGAAAGAAAAGAAGCGCTTAAAAAGCACCTTGTTTATTTCAGGAAATATAAAGAGGTTAAGGATTCAATAAAAGTTGGTTTTATGAGAAAAATTGCAATCTGGTATCTTCGCGATTTTGCGGAGTGTGCAAGAGCGCGCGGAGCAATTTGCAGAATAAGCAGCTACGAAGAATTACTTAGCCTTATAAACAGCCTGCCTGGTTGAACACGAATGACCACAAATAAAAACTGATTACCACGAATGGAGAAATAAATTTTCTATGAATTTATTCGTGGAAATTAGTTTCAAATCGGTGGTAATTTGTGTCAAATCTCTTCCTCAAGTTTGCTTATCAGAACTTCGGTCTCTCTTAAAAGCGAGGCCGGGAGAAGCTTTGTTATTTCAATTTCTTTCTTCATATTTTTAAGCATACTTAAATATCTTTTTGTAATATTTACGCGCTCTTTCTCGTGGGTTTCTTCAGGGTCAATTTCCTTGCGTTCCCTGATTAAGCTGGTTAAATCTTTTTTTACAACCTGCGCGTCTTTTCCTTTTTCAAAAATATCCTTTTTCAGGTTTACGTAATCCTGACTATCAAGAACCTTGTTGTTTTTTGCTTTTCTAAGAAGGTCTATTGACTCATAAGTAGGCACTGCTGTTGCTTCTGCGGATTCGTTATATTCTTTGCTTAAATACTGCGGCTCTTCCTTCTCAAGAAAATAGTATGAGCGCAGCAGTTTCATTGCGGTTGGTTTTTTTATACCTATCTCTTTTGAAGTATAGCCTTCAAGAGTATTAAAACCCCAGTCTTTATAGAGCTTGTCTTTCCATACCGTATAAAGCGAACGGCCCAGCGCAACCCAGGATGTCTTAAAATTTTTTGCGCTTTCAAGTACGTGGTAGCGCAGAGACTCCGGATTTACATCCTGCATTGTATCTTCAATATGCTGCATAGATTTTGTTTTGTGTGTATCCATGTCAACTCTCCTTCAATGAGCAGACGATTCACGGCAACGAAGGGAACGTAAATCGTAGGCGTAAGCCGTCTGCGAATTGAACCCTTGACATTTACCTTAATATTTTTTATTTAGGTAGATGTCAAGGATCAAATTCGGCTACGTAACTTTCCTACATTCCTTTCAGTCGCTTGAAAAGTTACTGCCTCATTTGATTCTGTTTTTTATCTTTTCAATGTGGCCGAGCTCAGCATTTCTTAACTCAGTAAGCAGTTTTTTCATTATCGGGCTTGATGTAGCCTTAAGCATGTCCTCATAAAATCTGCAGGAAGATTCTTCTTTTTTTAGCGCAAGCTCTAAAATATCAGCCGGGGTAACCGGCTTTGTGTATTTATCTTTTCTTTCGTATTTCATAAAGCCTCCTAAAATTAAAACGCTATCTTAGTTTAATTCCTTCCTGCGAGCTTAAACTCGTGCGGATTGTATTATGAATTTCATCAACTTCCTGCGAGGTAAGCGTGCGCTCTTTTGACTGATAAAAAAGGCGCAGCGAAAAAGCGACAAAGCCTTCCTCAAGGTCTTTTCCTTTATAGGTATCCACAATCCTGTAATCACAGATATATTCTTTCTTTTCTTTTATTATTTTTTCAACGTCGCTAAAACACCTGGTTTTATGTAAAGCTATGCTTATATCCCGCGATACTGCCGGATACTGGCTTATTGCGGAATAACTTTTAAGCCTTTTAAGCGCGCAAAGCTTTGTTATGTCCAGTTCTGAAAGGAATAAATCTTTTTTAACGCCGAAGGCGTCTTTAAATTTGCCGTCAAGTTTTCCCAGAAATCCCACCGGCTCTTTGTTTACAAAAACTTCAAGGGCGTTTGCGCAGAAAGAAAAACTTTTTTCTTTTAACTCAAAATCGCTGACATTAATGAACTTAAAAATCTCCTCAAGGACGCCCTTAAGATAAAACAAATCTTTGCCTTCTTCGCAAAGGCCGATTGAAAGGCGCGGCGACTCGCAGAAACTTTCATTCATTCTTGAATAAACATTCGCTATTTCAAAAAAATGCAGGTTGCTTCTGCTCCTGTTTAAATTATAACCTATCGCCTTAATCATACCCAGAGAAAGCCCCGGACGCATTGAATTTTCCTGCGCCCTTAAGGGGTTAACCAGTTTTATCAAATTGCCGTAGCCTAATTTATCAAGCTCCTCGTCGGATTCTATACTGTAAGAAATTATTTCATTTAAGCCCAGGCTGCAAAGAAACTGCCTGAGTTCTTTTTTGAACTCATAAACTTCATTCTTAAGGACCTCGTGGGCGATTGAGGGTATTTGCTGCTTTATTTTATCGTATCCATAAATCCTTGAGATTTCTTCATACACGTCAACATTTTCGGTTATGTCAAACCTGTGTTTGGGCGCTACAAGTGAAAGCTTATTTTTCCCGGATTCTTTTAATTTAAAGCCGAGGCTTGTAAGAATATTTTTTACCTTATTCTTTGGATATTCAGCTCCAAGGTATTCGTTAAGCTTATCCAGCTCAAGTATTATTTTTTTATTCTTTGCTTTTGGCTTTTTGCCTGCTTCAAGGTACCCGGCAGGCTCTGCCCCTGCAATTTCCTTCATAAGAGAGGCTGCCTCGGCTGAAGCATATTCAAGATAATCTGAAAAAACCTGCCTTTCAAAACGGTAAGAAGAATCTGTGTCTATGCCGGCAGAGCGGCGGGAATGCCTTATTCTAAGAGGCGAAAATATCGCCGCCTCAAGAAGGATGTTTCTGGTAGTTTCTGTTACTTCGGTGTTTTTTGCGCCCATTACTCCGGCTAGCGCGATGACTTTTTTATCGTCTGCAATAACCAGGTTTTCAGGGTTTAAAATTCTTTCTTTTTCATCTATGCCGATAAATTTTTCGCCCTGCTTTGCCCTGCGTATATAAATATTTCCTTCAATTTTATCCTCATCAAAAGCGTGCAGGGGATTTCCCCATTTAAGCATGCAATAATTTGTGATATCAACAACATTGTTTATGGAATTTATGCGGCAATTTACAACTCTCTCCTGCAGGTATTCAGGCGAAGAGGCGACTTTTACTCCCGTAATTTTTCTCGCCACATAAAACGGGCAATCAGCTGTATTTTCTATTTTGATAATCCTGTCTTTAATAAGGGGCGACTTGTTAACTTTGGGATATTTTATATCAATGCCCTTTGAAAGGCAGGCTGAAACTTCCCTGGCTATGCCTACGATTGAGAGCCAATCATACCTGTTTGAGGTAATTTCAATATCAAAAATAAAGTCTTCGCCCTGCTTTTCAAAATGCTCCACTTCAATGCCGGCCATAGTAAGAAGCTTTGTAAGCTCTTCTGCGGGCAAATCAATCCGTTCGACTCGCTTGGTTCGACCTTTCTCACCACAAGCCGCTCGCTCAGGATTGATGCTGAGCGAAGTCGAAGCATCAATTTTAATAAACTCTTTTATAAAAGCTAAACTGAATCTCATTTCTTTCTGTTTTCCTCAAAATTTGCAAGGCGCTGCTCCAGCAAATCCAGCGCCTGTTTGTCTTTTTCAATTTCAGCATCCACCTTCGCAAGAAGCTCAGGAGGTATCCCCTGTTTTACAAAAACCCGGCGCGTTTCCTCCATTATTTCCAGAGCGTTGTTTCCCAATTCCTTAAATAAATCCATATGGCTTGCGTTAGGGTCGGTTTTTAAGGAATTAACCAGCGCAAGATAGATGTCAACGCTCTTAAGAAATTTGGAATGATACTCCTTTAGTTCCGGAGGAGGCGTTAAGCTTTCCCCCCGCTGTTTAACCGCCATGGTTTTTGCAAGAACTTCTTCAATTGCCGCGGCTTTTGACGCCTGATCAAGCGACTGCATTTTCTGCTGAGAGTCGTAGCCTATCTGGCGCAGTTCCATTGAAAGAGCCTGTACCTGGGCAAGGTAACCGGAAACTCCGGAAAACCAGGTTTGCCAATTGCTTGTGCTTGAAGCTGCTTTCTCTTCCTGCGCAACAGAAGAAGTTGTTTGGGTTTTGGAAGGCAGAGCAGTTGTAACCGGATTAATGGATAAGGCTTTCCCGTCAATGCTTTCAATTGCGTCTAAATAGTAAGTTACAGGCACCCCTTCTATGTCTACCTTCACGCTTTTATCGTTCTTTTCAACTATCTTGCCTGTTACTGATTTTCCTGATTTTAATTTTATGGTTTCGGCAAATGATAATTGTGCCGCTAAAACCATAATTAATATTAAAAATATTTTTTTCATTTTTTTATATTTTTGCGCTGCTTTTAAAACTGCTCCAGAAACTTAACGTCATTTTCGTAAAAAAGCCTTATGTCGTTTATGCCGTATTTAAGCATTGCCGGGCGTTCAACCCCCATACCAAAGGCAAAACCTTTGTATTTCTTAGGGTCAATCCCGCAGTTTTTAAGCACCTTTGGCTGAATCATTCCGCAGCCAAGTATTTCAAGCCAGCCTTTGCCCTTGCACAGGCTGCACTTGTCTTTCGCTCCTTTACAGATAAAACAGGAGATATCAACTTCAGCTGAAGGCTCGGTGAAAGGAAAAAAATGCGGACGAAGGCGTAAATTAACGTCCGGTGAAAAAAACAGCCTTGCGAAATTAAGCAGCACGCCCTTTAAATGCGCGAAACTTATATTTTCATCTACGACAAAACCTTCAACCTGATGGAACATAAATGAGTGCGAAGCATCCACAGCGTCCGGCCTGTATACTCTTCCCGGAGAAACCACCGCAATAGGGGGTTTGGAAACGCTAAGCACCCTGGCCTGGGAAGGCGAAGTGTGGCTTCGCAATAAAAATTTTCCCCTG
>JAQTUC010000043.1 GCA_028710385.1 Candidatus Omnitrophota bacterium | reverse complement strand
AGACGTGTGCTCTTCCGATCTGCAGTGCTGCTCACCTCGCTTTTGTGGGGCTTTGGGCATACGGGATACGCCATATTTCCGGTGTGGTTCAGGGTGTTTGAAATAAGCCTTATCGGATTATTTTTCGGTTTTGTATTTTTAAGATACGGAATTATTCCGCTTATTGTGGCGCATTACCTTTTTGATGTTTTCTGGGTGGGCGCAGCTTATATCTTAGGCCGCAGCCAGCCGCATTTATTCGCAGGGGCTATTTTTATCCTCGCTATTCCGCTTATTTATGCTGTTATTGCCTATATCCAGAACCGCGAAGACAAAGAACGCGACACCATAACCATGCTTGATAAGATACAGGAGTATAACCTTCAGGTTTTAAGCGCTTTTGTGTCTGCTAAAAAAGCAGAGGGCATAACCCGGCAAAAAATAAGAGCGGAGCTTCTGCTCCATAACTGGGACCCTTCGCTGGTTGACATAGTTATAAACAGAGTATTCAAAAATTAAAGTATAAAAAGGAGAAAATATGAAAAAAGTATTTATTATCCCGGCGATAAGCCTTGTAATATTTTCCGCAGTATTATTCGCAATTGATTTGAATGCGGCGAATAAGCCGGGGACGCAGGCTGTTATCGCGGGCAATAATGCTTTTGGGATTGATTTGTATAAAAAACTAAGTACCGAAGAGGGCAACCTGTTTTTTTCTCCTGAAAGCATTTCAATGGCGCTTGCAATGACTTATGCGGGAGCGCGCGGAAATACCGAAGCGGAAATGGCAAAGGCTTTGCATTTTACTCTCAACCAGAAAGAACTGCATCCTGCTTTTTTTGAGCTCGCTATGGATTTGGAGGCAGAGCCCCAAAAAGACGGGTATCAGCTGATAACGGCAAATGCTTTATGGGGCCAGTCCGGCTACAAATTTGAATACGATTTTATTGAAACCACCAAAAGATACTATGATGCCGGATTTAAGGAAGTTGATTTTATAAAAGACGGCAATAGAGAAAATACGCGTAAAGAAATTAATAGCTGGGTTGAGAAAAAGACCAATTCCAAAATCAAGGATTTAATAAAACCGACAGACTTAACCTATCTTACAAGGCTTGTTTTAACTAACGCAATTTATTTTAAAGGCAAATGGCAGTTTCCTTTTGACGCAAAAAATACAAAAGACGGTGATTTTGTTTTGTTAAACGGAGAAAAGATAAAGGCGCCGATGATGCATCAGAAAAAAAATTTTAACTACGCCGAAAACGACGTATTCCAGGCGCTTGAAATGCCTTATGCCGGAGATAAGTTGTCTATGGCTGTGCTGCTGCCCAGAAAAAATGACGGATTAAAGGAGCTGGAAGCTTCGCTTACCTCGGAAAATTTGACAAATTGGTTATCTAAGTTAAGCAGCGAAGAAGTAAGGGTTTCTATACCAAAATTTAAAATGTCTTCAGGCTTTGAGTTAAGCGAAGCGCTTAAGTCTTTGGGAATGATTGATGCTTTCGGCAAAAACGCTGATTTCTCAGGAATTACTTCTGACCCCGCAGGTTTAGTTATATCTAAGGTGATACATAAAGCCTATGTTGATGTTTACGAGGAAGGCACAGAAGCTGCTGCCGCAACAGCTGTCGTAATGGCAAAGCAACTAGTTATGGAAAAACAAAATATATTTAACGCAGACCACCCGTTTATTTTTATTGTTCGCGACGCTACATCAGGAAACATTTTGTTTATGGGCAGGGTGGAGGATCCGCGTAAATAAAAAGCTCATTCTTGACATGGTCTGACGGCGCAGTAAAATACGCATAGGCGCAGCCGGACAACACAATTGCAACCCACATAAAGGCGTTGGGCAACCAGCGCTTTGTTAAAATACAAACCGATTCGGGAAAAAAGGAGGTATGCGATGAAGATACTTCGTAGAATAATTATAGTTTTGATAATTCTGATTGTTGCGCTTTTGCTGGCAAAAGATTTCATTATTAAAGCGTCAGTTGAAAAAGGAGTTGAAGTTGTAACCGGGCTTAAATTAAGTATAGGGAACCTCAATGTCGGAATCTTGAAGCCGACTGTTGAGATAAAAAATCTTAAATTATTTAATCCAGAAAATTTTCCCGATAAGATTATGATTGATATGCCTGAAATCTATGTAAATTATGATCTTCCGGCGATAATAGGCGGCACCATACACCTTCCGGAGGTGCGTTTAGGGCTTAAGGAATTTTTTGTTGTTAAAAATTCCAGCGGAGAAGTGAACCTCAATGCTTTAAAGAGTGTCCAGGCGCAGAAAAAAGGAGCGGCCAAGCCCTCAGGAAAACCAGAGGGGAAAGCTCCCAACATAAAAATAGATAAGCTTGTGCTTAGCATAGGCAAGGTAATTTATAAAGATTATTCAAAGGGAGCAACCCCGAGCATTAAAGAATACGATATTAATTTAAACGAAGTTTATACAAATGTTAATGACCCTTATCAGCTTGCAAGTTTAATTGTTGTAAAGGCTCTGCTGGGCACTCCTATAGCGTCTCTTGCTAATTTTGACCTGAAAGGTTTGCAGAATTCTGTAGGCGGCGTTATGTCAGGCGCGCAGAAAATTGCGGCCACTGCGGTTGAGGGCGCGGAAAAAACTGCGACAAATGCCATAGGCACAGTGAAGGATTTGCTTAAGAACCCTTTTGGTTCAGAAAAGTAATCAGAGCGCAATTTAAAATCTAACTCAGGGAGGCGAAAAAATATGGGAACGGCTATTTATTATTTTTCAGCAACAGGCAATTCTCTTACGGTAGCAAAAGACCTTGCAGCTAATTTAGGCGAGGCTAAGCTCATTCCCATAACAAAAGCAATCAAAGACTTATCTTCGCAAAACTTTGATATTGTCGGTATAGTTTACCCTGTTTACATGTTCGGCCTCCCGCTTATAGTCGCAGATTTTTTTAAACAAATAAAATTAAAGCCTCAAACTTATATTTTTGAGGTTGCCACTTTAGGCGGTGCTCCCGGACTTTCGCACACGCAGGCAAAAAATATACTTAAAGAGCGGGGGCTTTGTCTTTGCGCAGGTTTTTCCGTTGTTATGCCGGGTAATTACACCCCTTTATACGGAGCTCTGCCGCTTGAAAAACAGGAAGAAATGTTTAGGAAAGAAAAACTGCGCGTAAATACAATTGTTAATGCGGTTAAAGCGAAAAAGTGCGGCATAATGGAAGAAAAGCCTTTCCTCGCAAATTTCATTCTTAATAAATTGCTGTACAAGGGCGGAACAAAACAAATTCCTCTAAGCGGAAAAAATTTTTGGGCAGCTGATACCTGTATTAAATGCGGGCTTTGCGCTAAAGTTTGTCCGGTGGATAACGTAGAGATGGCTGAAGGAAAACCCAGGTGGCTTTCTCATTGCCAGCATTGTATGGCTTGCCTTCAGTGGTGTCCGGTTGAAGCAATTCAGTACAAAAAATCAACTTTGGGAAAAAGAAGGTATCATCACCCCGGAATAAAAGCGGAAGATATAATAAAGCAGGCGCAAGCTTTGGATGGTTAGCCTTAAGAGCGTGCGAAGCCCTCAGAAAGAGGCAGGGCTATTTTACGGCTGCTTATAATTTTTGTAAGGTTTTGTAATGAATATGAAAAAAATTTCCGTAATAGCTGCTTTTTTAATATATTTTTTCTGCCTGCTTTTTACCTCAATATGTGCCGATAGCCTCAGCGTAAATAAACGCCTTTTGATTATAAATTCATATCATAAAGGCTATGAGTGGAGCGATGTTATAACAAACGTGATTATCGCGTATTTCAACAAGCACGCGCCTGAAGTTAATATAAAAGTTGCATATATGGATACAAAACGCAACAATTCAGAAAAATTTGCGCAAATTGCCGGCCTTAAAATAAAGAAACTTATAGAGTCATGGAAGCCGGACGCGGTTGTTGCTTCTGATGATGGCGCTTCCAAATATGTTATCTCGCCTTACTTTTTAAACAGCGGCATTCCTTTTGTTTTTTGCGGATTGAATGACGACCCCGCAACCTACGGGTTTCCCGGAAAAAATGTAACCGGCATATGCGAAAGCGATTTGGTTGAATCGGTTTATAACCACCTTATTAAATATGCCCGCGGAAAGAAAATAGGATATTTGACCGCCGATAAAGACACCCAGCACGTGATGGCAGAAATCAATGAAAAGCAGATGGGGCGCAAATTTGACAAAATATATTTTGTCAAAAACTTTGAAGACTGGAAAAAATATTTTTTAATAATTCAGAATGAAGTGGATATGCTGTTTATGCAGGATACCTGCGTTGTAAATGACTGGGACAGGGAAAAAGCAAAAGAATTTGTGCAAAAGCATACAAAAATCCCAACCGGCGCCACGGCAGATGTAATGCGCGAATATGTTTTAGTCTGTATTTATAAATCATCAAGGGAGCACGGCCTGTGGGCTGCGGAAGCGGCTTTAAAAATTATTAAAGGCACAAGCCCGGCAGATATTCCTGTTGCGGTAAACAAAGAAGGGCATCTGGTGCTTAATCTTAAATTAGCCGATAAATTAAATATTGTTTTTTCCCCTACGATGCTTCGCGCGGCAGAGGAGATTATCAAGGAATAATGGCCGGGAAAATACCTGCCTAAAGCGGCAGGGTAACGCAGAATGTTGAGCCTTTGCCGTATTCTGATTCAACCCAGATTCTGCCTCCATGTTTCTGCGCGATTTCTTTACAGATTGCAAGGCCAAGCCCTGTTCCTTCTATCGTTTTGTATTTGCCTTCCCTTAACCTTGTAAAAGCTGCAAAAAGTTTCTGAATGTTCTCCTGGCTTATTCCTATTCCGGTATCTGAAACTTTTACGCAAACGCAGCCATCCGCTTTTTGGGTGGCTATCTTTATCTCGCCTTCCTCGGTAAACTTGATTGCGTTGTTGATGAGATTTGTAAGCAACTGCGTGATGCTGTCTTCATCCAGGTTTATTTGAGGCAGGTTGTCTTCAAGCTGCAGCGTAAATTTAAGCCCTTTTCTGTCGGTAAGAGAGCGCATGGTAAGGTAAATTTCTTTTACTACTTCATTTACATCTGTTTTTATAAAATTAAGCTGCATTTTACCGGAATCCAGCCTCTGAAAATCAAGAATTCCATTGATTAAACGGACCAGCCTGTCAACGTTATTCCTGGTTATGCTCAGAAAATCCCGCTGTTCATTGGTGATGTTTCCTGCTAGTTCGTCCAGAATAATGTTTATGCCGGTTCTGATTGCGGCAAGAGGAGTCCTTAATTCGTGGGAGACAATTGAGGTAAAATTAGATTTCATTTCCATCGCTTCTTTGAGTTTCTCTTCAATCTGTTTTCTTTTGGTTATATCGGCTGCAGTGCAGATTATGCAGAGAGTGTTATCGTTTTTATCCTTCATAATGGTGGCCTTAAAGAGAACTGGCACATTGTTTCCGTCTTTGCCCCGGTAATTTATTTCATAACTTATCATTTTTGCATCTTTGATGAGGTTCTTAAGGTCAATTTCCTCTGAAATGGCGCCTTCAGGCGATAAAATATTTTCAACCGGCTTGCCGATGAGTTCTTCTTCCTTATAGCCTAAAAGAGAGCATGTAGCTTTGTTCACGCTGTTAATGGTTAAGTCAGGATTAAGCACAATCAGAGATTCCGCCATGCTTTGGATAATATTGTCCAGATAATCTTTGGAAACGGTTTTTTTGCGCAACTCTTCCGCCATTAAGTTAAAAGAATCCGCAAGCTGGCCTATTTCATCCCGTGAGGTGATGTTTATGCGCGTTCCAAAATTTCCCGCAGCTATTTCCTGCGTGCCTTTATGAAGTTTGGACAGATTGTTGGTAATTAATCTCGTTAAAATAAATGACGCAAGAAAGCCTACCAATATTATGGAAACCTCAATGAACATAAAAATTCCGAGAAGCTTTTCTGTTATGCTTTTTTCTTCGTTGGTTATCATTTCAAGATGTTTTAATCTTTGCTGCTGGAGCGCTTCCTGCATTTTGTGAAAACCTTCAAATAGCTTATTTGTTTCAACCATCTGGAGGTTAATTTTATAAGCAGATTCATGGTTGTCTATATATCCGACAAGAGTTTCTATTGAATTGTTCAATTGCAAAATGAGCGAGGAAATATCTTTAAGCGGTTTGGCGTTTTCCACCTGGCTGATTTCGTTGATGAAGCTGTTGGTTTCTTTTACAAGCGTAATAAGCTCTTCGCGCGAACCTTCACTTCGTATGGTAAGGTATAGGTCTGTTTTGGTTTCCAGCTGTTTTATCTTCTGAATATAATTTTGAAGTATATTTATTTCCCTGCTTAAGGGCAGGACCATGGAAGATAAGATATTTATTTTGGATAGAGAAGAGAAGCTGATGAATACGAACGAAGCGGAAAGAACAATAAGTATAAAAAATCCGCTTAAGATTTTCTGTCCGATAGAAAGCTTAAACATAAGTTTACCCACCCCCGGCGTATCCTCCTATATAATACCACGACAATAAGCTTTTGATAGCGAAATTCATTTTCAGGTTTTTCAACCAAATTCTTGACCGCTGTATTTTGCAGCAGTAAAATAATTAAAATTGCGCGGGGCACAATACAATCTGGAATAAGCATCAGGGCGTTGGGCAACCAGCGCTTTTTTATTAAGGCGCGCGTTAAATATTCCGGTAAACAGCACGTAAATTTATAAGCTATGTTTTATTTCATTCTTGGTTTCGGTGTTATCTGGGTGCTCGCGATGTCTTATGTGGCGGTAATGGGGCTGCGCAGTAAAAAATGGCCCTTAACCACCGGAAAAATTATTACGTCCGAGGTCCGCGTTAAAGTGAGCCGCGCCGGTTCCGGACCCCACCCTGCTTCTTATGAACCATATGTTTTTTATGAGTATTATGTAAACGGAGAAAGAATGCAATCTGGACAATTAGCTTTTGGAGGAAGGCTGCAGGTTTCGGGAAAAAGCGCCAGGCGCGTGATTGAAAATTATCCCGCAGGCAGAAATGTCCCGGTTCGCTATAATCCAAAAAAGCCCGCTGAAGCTGTGCTTGTTGCAGGCAATATAATAGGCGTATATATAACGCTTGCGGTAGGTTTTGTGTTTATCGGCCTTGGCGTAGCAGGCATTATATTTAAATGGCGGTAGCGTACACTGGCTGCCGTAATTTTTATTTGCAAAAAGCGAGGAGAGCTTGAGCTATTTGTTTTCCCTGCTGATTAACTTCTTTCGTAAGCTTACCAATTTTCTCTTCGGAAAAATGAAAATTTTTTCCGTTATCCTGGGCTGGATTTTAATTATTTCCGGAATTATTTTTCTTTTTAAGTCTGAGCGCGCCCGCAATAAAATGCTGGGGCAGGGTTTTGGGGTAATCAAGGGGGTTTTGGTTGCGATAGTCCTTTATGCGGTGCTTTTGCTGCTTTCACTTTCCGGTAAGGCTCACGGGGCCTTAGGCGTTTTAATTTTACTTACGGCGCTTGTGGCAATTATCGCTTTTTTTAAGTTAAAGAAAAAAATCTTTTTGAACCTCCAGGAAAAGTTTAAGAAAATACCGGTTAAAGTTTTAAAAATTTACGCAGTCATACAGATTATTATCGGCATATTGATGGTGCTTCTCAAATACCGGATAGTTTAGCAAAAAAAGGAGAGCGCTATGCAGAACATACTTGATAAAGCTTTTGGTTTTTTTATGCAATACGGCATTAATTTTGTTTACGCCATACTAATATTTTTTATAGGAAAATGGGCAGCCCGCCTTGTTTCCAAAATATCATCCGCAGCGATGGGCAGGGCAAAATTAAACGAAACCCTTGCCTCGTTTTTTAAGAATATTATTTATTATGTTATTCTTATATTCGTTTGTATCGCCGCTTTGAATAAAATAGGCATTGAAACTACATCGTTTGTCGCGATAATTGGCGCAGCCGGCCTTGCTGTAGGCCTTGCGCTCCAGGGGTCTCTGGCAAATTTTGCTGCGGGAGTTATGCTCATACTTTTCCAACCCTTTAAGGTTGGAGATGAAGTGGAGGCAGGAGGGGCGAGCGGTAAGGTAAAGGAGATACAGATTTTTAGCACAATCATTGACGCTGCGGATAAAAAAATAGTTATAATTCCAAACGCAAAAATTACCGCGGATAAAATAGTTATTAAGCGCGTTTAAACGATTAGAAAGGAGATTAAAGCTGATATGAAAGATATTTTAATTGCCGTAAGCTTATGTTTTTTTTGTTTAATGCCGCTGCCCTCTGTATTTTCCCAGGTGCAGGATATGCATTTATCCGTTAAGCAGTTTGAAAAAATTAATGCTGCAAAAAACGACGTTAAGAAGATAAAAAAGGGAATTACGAAAGAGGGCGAGCTGTTAAAATGGTTCGGTAAAGAGCGCGGTTCTTTTATGTTAGAAGAGCCTGTGACCAAAGAGGACAGGCTGGCTTTTATCGGATTTCTTAAAAATTTTATACCTGAAGGATTAAAACCCCAGTCTTATGTTTTTCCGACTATCAACCAAAAAGTTTTAATTTACGTTTTCCCCTGGGTATTTGAGCATCCGGTTCCGTGCAGTTCGCGAAAAGGGGAATGTTTGACCGCTGAAAATCTCGTAGTAGTTGTTACCGTAAACAACAAAACAGGGATAGTGGATGATTTTGCTTCTTTTGATTTCCATTTTGAGCGCGAATTTAAAAAATAAAAAGGCGAAAGGCGAGCGTTTATGAATAATCAATATAAAATCCGCACAATGAGTAAGGCAGAAGTTGCGGATATAGCGGTTAAATGGGCGAATGAAGAGGGCTGGAACCCGGGCCTTAATGACGCAGATTGTTTTTATACGGCTGACCCAGCAGGATTTTTTGCCGGAGAGCTAAACGGCGAGGTGATTGCCTGCATCTCTGCGGTTAATTACGATGAGAAATTCAGTTTCATGGGTTTTTATATAGTTAAACCCGGATACAGAGGCAAAGGCTTTGGCATGGAGTTGTTTAAAAAGGCGCTTGCCTATGCAGGCAAAAGGATTGTAGGCGGAGACGGCGTACTTGAAAGAATTGAAGATTATAAAAAACTCGGATTTAAGCCGGCCTACAAGAATAGAAGATACCGGGTTTTCGGCACGGAGAAAAAAGAGCTATCCGCTGGCTTAAGAAGCATAACAGAAATTGATTTTGAGCAATTATGCGCATACGACGCTGAAATATTTCCCGCAAAAAGACGCGCGTTTCTTAAGTGCTGGATAAAACAGCCAAACGCAGCAGGCTATGCTTTTTTGGATAAAAATAAACTGGCCGGTTACGGTGTCGTAAGGCCGTGTTTTAAGGGCTATAAAATAGGGCCGCTGTTTGCCGATGGCGCGATTGCGGCTGATAGAATTCTTAACGCTCTTTTAAGCTCAGTTCCTCCGGGTGAAGAAGTATTTTTTGACGTTCCGGAAATAAATAAGCCTGCTGTCGCGCTTGCAGAAAAAAATAAAATGAAGGTTGTTTTTGAAACCATGCGGATATATTTAAACGCAATGGCGGATGTGCCGCTTAAAAAAGTTTTCGGTGCTACAAGTTTTGAATTGGGGTAAAAACAGTGTAAAATAATCCGGGCCTCGCATTTTAAAACGTTTTGTTATGCTGATTCTACGGATATTAAATTAAAAAATGGAAATCATAATTAAACCGCTGGAGCGATTAAACAGAGGCGATGCGCTAAAATATGACGGCGTGGTCTGGTATGTTACGAACAAGGAAGTTCACAGGGAGTCTGATGCTTACAAAGAGACCCAGTGGACTCTGCAAAACAGAACCCGCGGCACATATTACCTTGTAAGGTCGGAAGATAAAACACCCTCCGGATTAGAGTACGTCTGGGTTCTTACAAAGCTGATAGACATTAATTCTGTAGAATACGATCTTTCAGGAGAAACCTGGCAGTATTTTAACGAAGAGCTTTTTGTGAACACCCCGCCGCAAAAACTAAAATTTAATGGCGTCATTTTTAACTATGATAGCGAAAATTCCGTGCAGGACAGGGACGATGAAGGCCTTACCGTAACTAAGCTTACCTGGGATTATTACGACGAAACAATGAAAGAAAATCTCGCCCTGGAAATATGGAAAGAGCCGGACCGCGACTACCCTGAAGCTTATATGGGAAATGTTGTTGAACCGTCAAAGTTTCGCATTCTTCCCGCAAGCGAAGCGATAAAGTATAGGGCTAAGTTTGTGAATCTGCAACTGCCAGTGAGTGTTTACGGGGTTGCTCTGTCTGTGGCTTTTCTTATTGGAATACCTTTTGATGTCTGCCTGGCAGTCAGTTTTCCTTTTTTTACAATTTATATGATGCATCGCATATTCGGAAGGATATTATGGCTTGAAATTGCCTCGCCTTTGGTTTGGCTGGCTGTGGCAATTATGGCAATTGCCACGAATTTCAGCCTGCCTTTTTGGATAGTGGCTTCCTACGCAATCGCTGCCGCAACTATTATAGCGCGGTTGACTGCGGCAGCTTCTGTGGCTGGAGGCTCCTGCTTTTGCAGGCTGATAGCATTTTCAGGGTTGCTTCCCGCGATATGGGCGTATAGTTTTCTGGTGTATTTTAGATTTGCTTCTGGGCCGCATACAATAAACCAGCTGATTTTATCCTGCATTCTGCCTCTGGCGGTTGCGGCAGGATGTTATGTGGTTAATTTTTTACTGGAGAGAGTGCATGAGCAGTCATAGACTAAACGTCCGCGATACAGGAAGCGATTTATTTTTCTACATAGACGGCAGCCTGCAGTTTGCCGCAAGCGATGAGCATATCTATCACGAATTGCTGGCTGCGGCGTCAGCATTCATTTCAACGCCCCGCGTTAAGAAACCTCTTAACGCGCTCATTATGGGCGGAGGAGACGGGCTTTGCCTCAGAGAAATTCTTAAGGTAGAAACCCTTAAAGAAGTTACGCTTGTTGATTACGACAAGGAAGTGCTTGAACTCGCCAGAACAACTTTTTCGCCATGGAATAAAAATTCTCTTTGCGATAGCCGCGTTAATATCCAGGTTAAAGATGCGCGCGAATATCTTGCTTCTACCAAAAAAATATTTGATTTGATTATCGCGGATTTCACTTTTCCGTCCAGTCTGGATGAATGCGGGCTTTTTACCTCAAAGTTTTTTTATTTGGTAGGCAAACGCTTATCGCAGCGCGGAATTTTTGCTCTTAACGCGGTGTCTCCTTATTTGTCCTGCGCGGCGTATTGGTCAATTTTTAAAACCCTGCTTTCCCTAAAAATTTACCCAAAGCCCATGCACGCAAATATACCTTCGTTTGTGTCTCATGGCTACGGCGAATGGGGTTTTTTCCTGGCGTCAAAGACGCCTGTGTCGCGGCGCGAAATTAAAAATATAAAACTGCCGCAAGGATTAAGATTTCTGACTGCGGCGTCAATTCTTGAAAGCATGCAATTTCCCTGCGACGCAGTTCGTCCGGGGTTTTTAACCGGAAATATCCTTGAAGAGCCGTGCGACCTTCTTGGGTTTTTAAATACATCTGAATTGTGGCCGGTTGCAGGCAGCCAAATGTTTGATTTTTCATACAGCCTTTCAAG
>JAQTUC010000163.1 GCA_028710385.1 Candidatus Omnitrophota bacterium | reverse complement strand
TTTGCTTTATATCTTAAATACAATAATTGTATTTCCTCCCATAGGCATACTTTCGCTTTCCGCCGGCCTTATATTTTGAAAACTTTGGGGAATAGTCCTGTTGACAATTGCCAGTTCAATAGGCACAAGCTGTACTTTTTTTATATCAAGGTTTCTTTTCCAAAAGCAGGTTGAAGCTCTCTTGGGCGGTAAATTTATGCCGCTTCGCGAAAAACTTTCAAGAAACGGTTTCTATATGGTTTTTTTTCTTCGGGTAATTCCGCTTGTCCCTTACGAAGCGCTTAATTACCTTGGCGGCATTTCAAAAATAAAATTCAAAGATTATTTTCTGGCAACGTTTCTAGGCCTTTTGCCGGGTATTTTTATAGCAATTTACTTTTCGGACAGCCTTGCCAAAGTGCATAATCTCAAAGAGTTTATATCCATAAAATTTTTAATTTTATCGCTGCTTTTTGCGGCAGTTTTATTGTTGCCTGCTTTGTATAAATTGTTTGTGAAAAAAGAAATATGAGGCAGAGTGGTTGCCGCATGTAAATTGTTTAGAGTCTGTATCTACAAAGGACGGTAATGCAGTATGAGCTATGATTTTGATTTGATTGTTATCGGAGCAGGAGCGGCAGGCCTGGTTGCTTCAACCGCCGGTTCTTTTTTTGGCGCGAAAACAGCGCTTATTGAAAAAGATAAACTTGGCGGTGATTGCACCTGGCATGGCTGTGTTCCTTCAAAGGCATTTTTAAAATCAGCCCAGGTTTTTCTATCGGCGAAAAAACTCGGCGCTTTCGGCCTTTGCGGCTTTAGCGGTATTATTGACACCGGTAAAGTGATGGCGCACGTAAGGGAAGTGGTGGATGAAATAAGCCGCAAACATCCGGTTGAATTATTTGAAAAAAGAGGGATAAAAGTTTTATTCGGAGCGCCTGAATTTATAGATAGCAGGACAATTCAATTAAATGGCAGACGTATATCTTCAAAACGTTTTATTATTGCGACAGGCTCGCGGCCGCTTATTCCAGACATAGAGGGGCTTTCAGGCATAGAGTATCTTACCAATGAGAATGTTTTTGATTTGGATGTTTTGCCCAGGTCTTTGGCGATTTTAGGCGCTGGCCCAATAGGGGTAGAAATGGCGCAGGCTTTTTCTATGCTGGGAGCCGAAATTTTCTTGATAGAGGTTTTTGAAGATATTATGTACAGGGAAGATAAGGACGTAAGTAAATGCCTGGCTGATATTTTTACAAAGGAAGGCATAAAAATATATACGAAAACAAAAGTAAAGAAATTCCTGAAAGAGAACGGTTCAATAAAGATCATGCTTGAGGATAAAAGTAAGAAGGAATTTTCCATAAACTGCGAGAGGCTGCTGGTTGCAACCGGAAGGCTTGCAAACGTTACAAACTTAAACCTTGAAAAAATAGGGCTGGAGCATACAAAACACGGTATTAAAACCAACAAGGCTCTTCAAACTAATTTAGCCGGCGTATATGCGGCCGGGGATTGCGTAGGCCCTTACAGATTCAGCCACATCGCTGAATATCAGGCAATACTTGCCGTTATCAACGCTTTGTTCCCGTTTAAAATAAAACTAAACTACGATAATGTTGCCTGGTGCACTTTCACTCAACCGGAAATCGCGCATCTGGGTTTAACCGAAGAAGAAGCTCAAGTATTACACAAAAATGTAAAAATTTATAAAACGTACTACAAAGATAACGACAGGGCAGTTACCGACTTGGAAAAAGAAGGTTTTTGCAAGGTTATATGCGGCAGAGGCGGAAAAGTCCTTGGCGCGCATATTATCGGCGCAAGGGCAGGGGAGCTGATGCATGAATATGCGCTGCTTAAAAAAGAAAAACTTAAACTAAGCGAGTTAAGTTCCCTTACCCATATTTACCCTACGTTTTCTCAGGTTGTAAAAAATACCGCTGATTCATTTTATCTGGAAAAATTTTCTTCGGGAAGGTTTAAAAATGTATTTAAACTGCTGATGAAACTGGTTAACTGACATAATAATTTAAGTTCCAACTTTAATTTTTTTTGCTATAATTTATACATGCCGATTGCAGAAGCCCTGTATTTGAAGAAAAAAACATTCCCCAGGCGCCTGCTGACTGAGGATATGCGCCGGCTGCTTGAGAAAAAAGAATTCATAGATGTCGGTACGTGCGAATCCTCAGGCAAACCAAATGTTGCGCCCAAATTCCTGATAAAAGCAGAAGATAACCATATATATCTCGCTGACTATGTTTTTGGAAGGACATTCGTCAATCTTAAGAAAAATTCCAATGTTTCTCTTTCAACGATAAATCTGGACACCTTAACGGGGTTGCAGATGAACGGAATAGCAAAAATAATGGTAAACGGACCGGAATTTAAAAGATTGATAAAAGAAATGCAGAGCAGGCAGGTAAAGTTTTCGGCCAGCAGGCTGATAGAGGGGCTGCGTAAGGAAAGGCGTTATAGGGACTTTGAGGTAACCTTGCCTGAGCAGGTGTGCATATTCAAGGTTAGAATAAACGAGGTAGCAGAAATAGGCAAGACCGGGAAAGTCAAAAGGAAAAAATAAAACAAAGAGGCGGATTATGGAAAATATGAAAGTTATTATGGTTGACGACAATATTGATTTTCTGGAGGTAATAGGAGAAAGAATCAAGGGCTGGGGGTATAATTTAATAAGAGCAACCAGCGGAAGAGAAGCGCTTAAGCTGATTAAACTTGAAGAGCCTTGCGCGGTAATATTGGATTATAAAATGCCCAACATGGATGGCGTGTCAACGCTTGAAGAGTTGCGCAAGGACTATCCTGATTTGCCGGTTATAATATTTACCGCATATCCCACGCAGGATGTAATGAAGGATACCGAAAAATTAGGCATAAACGCTTTTATTCCGAAATTAAGCTCAAACATC
>JAQTUC010000042.1 GCA_028710385.1 Candidatus Omnitrophota bacterium | reverse complement strand
GACATAAGTTAAACAGGAAATTTTGGTATTTTTCGTAAAACGATGCCGCCTTGACATATTTATATTGTCCATTACAATAGTGCACATATATTTGAAGCGGTGGGTGCGTAAAAATTATCTGTAGAAAAAGGAGGATAATATGCCTTATGATGCGAGTTTGGATGAGTGTTTGTTTACGAAATCCTATGAAACCGAGAGCGAAAGGCTTACAGTGAGCGTTTATTCTTATAACAAAGGCCAGAAGAAGCTGCAAATTACAAGAGAAAATAAGGATAACGCCGGAGAATTTAAATTTGCAAAGTTAGGCAGAATGAATAAAGCGGAAATAACCGCGGTTCTTCCTTTGATACAGCAGGCAATAGGGGCGATGGAATAACAATTTAATTATTGTGAATAAAATAATAATAATTTTAGCGTTATTGTTAAGCCTGAACATATTTCCGGCAGTATGCGCCGGCAGTTCTACGCAGAAGCCTGGAACTCATGACGCAAAGGAAATCACAAAATATCTTAATTTACGTATGGATTATTCCAAGTCTTTAGAATATAACCCGTATAACAGCGAGATGCGCGGCATAATGGGAAAATGCAATAAATTAATGGACGAGGATAAATTCAACGAAGCAATTGAAGAAGCAAAAGCCGGGCTTAAAATGGATAAATATAATATTCAGCTTCTAGTGTGCCTGGCGAGCGCTTACAGGAAAATCGGGGATATAGAAAATGCAGATAATTATAGAAAGCTGTGGACGGGGCTGGCGAGCTCTATCCTTGCGGGAGGAGACGGTAAGTCGGAAAAATCAGCCTTTACAGTTATAAGCGTTGATGAAGAATACGCTGTTTTAGACGTTCTGGGATTAAGGCGCGTAAAGCAAAGGCTTGTTACAATAGACGACAAAAATTTTGATATTCTGGAAGTCAAAGGAAGAGACACCGACAAAACATTTGAATTGTATTTTAACATAGATATACCGTTTAAATGGCTTGCCAAAAAACTTGAATCAGCCAAATAACGCGTAACTTAATCAATACTAAGGGGGTATGTAAATGGTAAGGTGTAAGATTTGTAAGGTGCCTTTGACCGGTTTTTTGGGCAACATCGGAAAGGCTTTCTTCGGCATAAGGCGCTCAGAAAAGGACGCTGAAATCTGCAATAAGTGCGCAGGCAAAGGACATAACGAATCTGCCTCACTCGTCAATCAGAGCAGTAAAACTTATCAGTGCCAGATTTGCTCAAGAACCATACACCAGGAGCATGCGCTTGAGCACATAAAGACAGAGGAATACCTTATTAACCTTATCAAAAAAGACCATCCGGAGTTCCAACATAAAGGGCCAGCCTGTAAGGAATGCGTAGAATATTACAGAAAATTAGTGAGGGACGCGGAAATTTAAAAATGCTCATGGCGCTGATTTTGAAGGGGTTTTTAGCGGCGCAGCCGGCATTTTGAAATATTTTTGCTTGAAAAAATAATAAAACCTGATATAATTCAATCTTTGTAAGGAGAAAATATGGCAGAAGTAAGAATTGATTCAAGAGAGGATTTCGAAAAAGCATTGCGCAGATTTATGATGCAATGCAAAAAAGAGGGAATTGTAAAAAATTTCCGGGAACGGCAGCATTATACAAAACCGTCTCAAAAGAGGAGGGAAAAGAAGAAAAAGCGTTCGTAGAGCCCTCTTGTGGTAGGGTGAAGCTTCGCATCTTACGCAGAGAGTTAAGTTAATAACCGAAGCATCCCACAAAGTGGGAAATTTAAGTTTTCAAAGGAGAAACGACAATGGAAGAGGAAAAAAAACTGTATATCGGGAACCTGGAATTCGGCGTAACAGATGCAGATCTTAAAAAATTTATGGAAGAAAAAGGACTTACCGTAAAGGAAGTCAAAATAATATCTGACAAATTTTCCGGCAGATCCAAGGGTTTCGGATTTGCGGAGTTTGATACACCTGAACAGGCCCAACAGGCCATAGATGTTTTAAACGGCCAGGACTTAAACGGCCGTGCTTTAAGGGTTAGCAAAGCCCAGAAAATGCGTCCGCGTAAAGAAGGCTTCGGCGGCGGCGGTGGCGGTCGCGGTGGCTACGGCGGCGGATTCAGAAAATAAGTAATTTACGAGGGTAGAAAAGACAGCCGTTCCCTTTTCTACCCTCTTTTTATTTTCCTGCCTCTAGTCTTGCCAACAAATTCTTTCAAAATAACAGAATTGTTAGTATAATAAGTAAACACGAATATCCACGAATTTATCCATGCTGGTTAGTTTTAGGATTGCTGTTATTCGTGTACAAAAAAAGGAGTAACAAATGGAACGAGTGATGATTTTTATTGACGCAGAATATGTGGTTCAGAAAATACGCGAATTAGGAGCAAAATTAAATTTAGGGCGCAAAGATATAGAATGGAAAAATATCATAAAATGGGTGGTAAACAGGCGCAGCCTTATCCGCTGTTATTATTATTCGGCAGAGCTCAGCAAAGACGAGAATCCGAAAACATACCATGAACAGCAGGAGTTATTGCGCAAGCTTAAAATGAACATACCGTATTTTGATGTGCGCTTGGGTAGGCTTGTGCGTTTCCACCATGAGTGGGTTCAAAAGGGCCTTGATGTTAAAATCGCGGTTGATATGTTTTCTAAAGCGGTTACCGACCAGTATGATACCGCCGCTCTTATCTCCGGTGATTCTGATTTCGTTGAAGTAATTAAAGAGATAAAAGATATGCACGGTAAGCATGTTGAGCTGTATACTTTTGACATGGCGATAAACGATTCTCTCAAATTTGCGGCTGATATGCATATTGTTGTGGATGCGCAAACTGCCAAAAGGTATCGTTTCTGGCCGGACACAAAATAATTTAATTAAGTAAAATTTTGATGAAAACCTTAATTATAGGCATAATTGCCGGAAGCCTTACCACCATAGCATTCCTTCCGCAGTTAATAAGAGCCGTAAAAACAAAGCATACCAAGGATTTATCGCTGGGCACATTTTCTTTATTCGGGGCAGGTGTTTTTCTGTGGCTGATTTACGGTATCTTACTTAAAGAAATGCCGATAATTCTGGCTAACGCGGTTACGCTGATTTTTGTTTTGCTTATAGCGTTTATGAAGATAAAACACGGTTGATTAATGAGGTTGACAGGTCGGCATGTTAGCAGGTTTGAACATACCCGCCTATAAACCTATCAACATATAAACCTAATAACTAAAATGTATCTATACGGGAAAAACTCTGTCAGCGAACGCCTTAAGAAAAATCCTCAAACTATCCATGCGGTTTATATGGAAGATAAGTTTGCGGATGATGATATAGAAAAGCTTATAAAGTTAAATAATATAACCGCCAAAAAGCTGCCCCAGGATAAACTAACCAAAATAAAATTCAGCTCCAACCTTCAGGGGATACTTGCCCAGGTGGATAATTTTAAATATAGTGATTTCGACGAGCTTCTTACGGAGGGCCTTGCCAAAAATGAGACTATTATTTTTCTTGATAGGGTATATGACCCTCAGAATCTCGGCGCAATAATGAGAAACTCTGCCTGTTTCGGCGGTTTTTCTTTGGTTATACCCAAACACAAAGCCTGCGAAGTGACAGAAACAGTTTTACATGTTGCCTGCGGTGCGGAAAACTATGTTAAAACGGCAATGGTATCCAATATTTCAAATGCCGTTATAAAGGCCAAAAAAGAAGGTTTCTGGATAATGGGAGCTATGCTTGATGCTGACGCTAAAGAATTAAATACAATTTCTATCCCGTTTCCTTTGGGTGTTGTTTTCGGTTCGGAGGGAGAGGGTGTGCGTTACGGTGTGGGAAAGCAAATAGACATAAAAGCTAAAATACCAATGCATGGAGCAGAGCTTAGTTACAATGTAAGCGCAGCTTCTGCAATATTCTGTTATGAAATAAACAGGCAGAAAAAATGAAAAATATAAAAAATATAATGCAGTTTGTATCTGAAGCAGGGATGCTTAAAAATGTTAAGCGTTCCGGATGGCAGGTGCTCGGTATCAAAAACGCTGAAACCGTTGCCGAGCACAGTTTTCGCTGCGCAATCTTAGGCTATATTCTGTCTGATATGGAAAAAGCATCGGCGCAAAAAGTGATTCTGCTTACTCTTTTAAACGATATCCATGAGGCGCGCATAACTGATTTGCACAAAATGGCGCAGCGTTATATAAAAATAGAGGGCGCGGAGGACCGCTGTTTCACCGAACAGATTAAAAACCTTCCGGATAAATCCCGTAAGGAGTTAACAATGCTTCATAAGGAATACAGAGAGCAAAAAACCAGGGAAAGCATAATTGCAAGGGACGCCGACATACTTGAATGCCTTATTCAGGCCAAAGAATATTACGAACAGGGTTTTAAGCAGGCCATTAAATTTACTATCCGCGCTCCGCAATTTCTCAAAACAAAAAGCGCGAAAAAGCTGTGGAAATTTGCCAGCGCAAATAATATAACCCAGTGGTGGGTTGCTTACAGTGAATTTAAACGTTAGCCGTACTAAGCAGGATAAACGGGGTATAAAAAATTTATTGTTTTAGAAGGAGGTACGCGATGATACGCAAAGTATTTTTCTGCGTATTGGCTGTTTTGTGTTTCCTTAATTGCGGCAATGTTTTTGCCTACCAGTTCCGGGATTACACCTGGGGGACTCCGCGAAAAGTTATAGAAGAAAACCTGCTAAAGGGAAAAATGAATTTTTCAAAAGAACAGTACGCAGTATATTACAACGAAAACATTTTTGGCTCTGATTGTAAGGTCGTATTCTTGTTTACGCTTTCCGGCGAGCTTCTTTGCGCAGTTAACCTGATTTGGAATAATACAGATATCGGCCCAAAACTTAAAGATGAGCTGGTAAAAAAATACGGAGACCCGGTTAAGCTCAACGCTTATACCGAAGAATATACCTGGCCGGGAACTTCAGACTACGACAAACTTAATCTTGATTATAACTACGGCGATACGCGCCTTGAATATTACGGCGGAGATTATTTTAAGGAATACCAGAAGAATATGGCTGATCTTTTTTCAGCAAAAAACAAATATGGAGCCAATAATTATCCGCGTCAGCCGCACATCATAATGGAGCTAGACGGAGGCAGGCCATACGGTTACCGCAGGAGATAACAGGAGGATTAATGATTAAAACAATCACAGCCAAAAATTTTGCTTCTTTCGGAAGGCTTATACACCATCCTTTGCGGCATAAAAAAAGCAAAACGCGCAATCTTTTTTGCATAGTATGTAAAGAGCGGGAAAATGTAGGCTGGAGAATAGCTTATTTGATAGTAAGGGATAAAACCATAAATAAGCTTGAGCAGCACCCAAAAACTTTTGAAAGTTTTGAGCCTGTGGCCGGAAAGACGCTTCTCTATGTGGCAAAAGCAAAATCCCCAAAGAGAATACATTGTTTTAACCTGGACAAGCCGGTTGTTCTACACAAAGGGATATGGCACGGAGTGGTTGCAACAGGCAAAGAAAGCGAAGTAAAAATAACCGAAAATGCAAAAGTGAATTGCATTTATTGGAAGCTTGGGTTCAGCCTGAATTCAGGCCATAAGATTAGTTGATAATTTTATAGATTTAACCTGCCGGCTTGCAAACCTGCCAGCCAGTTAATCCACAGGCAGCTTAATCTTATCAAGAAGATGGTTTATTTTTTCAACCAATGCGTGGAACTTGTCTGATTTTCTTATTTTAATGTGGCCGCCTCTTCTGTCTTTTATGTGGGCATCTAATTCGTATACTATTCTGTCAAAAGGTCCAACTATCCTGTGCGTTATTTTGTAGGCGAATATAAGTATTATCAGCAGGCTAATCGGAGCGGTAAAAAGCAGTATAGAAGTTACCCTCCTTGCAGCAGGAAGTATGTTATAAGCGATTGCTTCAGGAAAACCAACCTCTGCGGAAGTAATTCCAAATATTAAATAATAGAGGCAGATCGTCACAATTGTTGCAGGCACGAGGGCTGCCATAAGCACAAGCATGAAAGTCTGGCGGTGCAGAGGGTTTGCGAAAAATTTTTTTCTACGGTCTTTTAATTTCATCATTTTTCATACCCCACTTTTATATCTGTGTATAAGGCTTCCGCTGTTGACATAGTATTGTCTGTATCCGTCATTATAGCTATGGCCCCTACTCCTGAAGGGCCTGCGCCGAAAGCGCGTTTATAATCTTCATAAATATTTCTTTCTTCGTAAACCCAGTCGTTGTTATCTTTTTTTCCGGATTCAACTATAATTAGTTTAATATTCGGAAAATACGGGCTTGTCATAACAGTTCCTTTCGGCAGGTCATCGCTCCAGACGTATTCAATGGCTTTTATATTGGAAAAAATCCAGCTCGGGAAAATTACATATATCCTTGCGGCATAGTCATCCCTTTCAAGCCAGCCGCTTTTGCTCCCCTTTCCCGCAGCCGCCTGGTTGGTTGATTTTGGCTTCGGAGGCTGCGATTTTAAGCCAACGGCAATAAGGAATTTTTCCCATAAGCTTACGCTCTTTTTAGGAAGAAGAGCGCTGGCGTAATAGTTTTTTTCCGGAAACTTTAAAACTTTCCATTTCCAGCTTATTAAAGGATATTGTTTCGGGTCAAACCGTATGTTATAAATCAGGCCAGAGCAGGCATTTTTGCTGTTTGCAACAAGCTGTCCGCCTCCTTCAGTAGGCTCAATTGTGTAAAGCACGCGGTTTTTAAATATTTTTTCCTGCCATTCGCGTAAAGCATCTTTTTTATCAAACTTAAATAATTTGGGCAGGTTAGCGGCGTAGACGATAAGGATAACAACGGCAAGCGATAGTAAAATTATTGAAAATATTTTTTTTGGCTTCATTGTGTTGATTTGATTGTAACTCTGCGGTATGTATGAGTCAAACGATTTGTTAATTCGGATGGACAAATTTTCTTTGCTATTGCCGGAAAATTTGCTGCCTTTTGCCAAAATCTTTAATTTTGTCCCGCTTTTGCCCGCGTTGAACGGGGTGAGCGGGATTTCGCTACCCGCCGTTTGAGGCCGGCGGCGGACATTAAAAATTTCTTACCAAGGCTGGAGTTTCTGGTATAATTAAAAATAATTATTATATGAGAAAATATATAAAATTTATTTTAATTGCAGTTATCTTTCTTGCAGGCAGTTCTGTCCTAGCTGCCCAAGAGATAACTCCAGGAGAAATTAAGAAAGAACAGGCAAATGAGCCGGATAATTTGCCTACGCAGCGAGAACCCCTGCCGGTTAAGGAAAGTGTTGGCCTGGCGGAGGAAAGCGAAACTCTGGAAGCTTTCGGTAAACACGAAGCAGAGCCTTATCTGACATTTCTTCCTTCTGTCAGCTCAAAAGACGATAATTCACACATTTCAATTATAGAGTCAGAATTTGATTATTCCTGCGAATACAAACTTTTTGAAAAAATACCGGTTACCTTTTCTCTTAACAGCGAATATATTGATTTAAACGAAAATTCAAGCCTTGAATTGCCGTCGCATTTAACAGGTTTAAGCGCAGGCCTGGATGTTATCCTGCCTTTTTTCAATTTAGATAAGACCTATATAAACCTTGGAGCCAGCCCTTCAATGTACAGGGATGACTGGCGTTTTGAAACTTCTTCTTTCAGGATGCCGGTCAATACTTTTCTTATTTATAAGCCTGACGATAAATGGGTTTTTGTGGGGGGCTTGGCATTTCTTCCTGATTATAAAGATAAGTTTTTCCCTATAGCGGGATTTGTGTATAAACCAAATGATAAATGGGTTTTTAATATCACAACAGATGATCCGGCGATAGCTTATTCTCCCAATGACAGGATTACTATCTTTACGCAGATGGAGCTTCCTCTGGGCGCTGAGTTTGAAGTAAAGAAGGGGAACGAGGAGAACGTGGTTTTAATTTATAATGATATGCGTATAGGCACGGGGTTAAAATACAAAATTAATAAATTTGTGTCTGTAACGCTTGCCGGCGGAGGCGTATTTGACCGCTATATCAGATACAGGGACATTGACGGAAAATTGAGTATCAAAAACGGAGGCTATGCGGAATTTTCCGTTGATATTCAGATATAAACAGAAATGTATTCAGCATGACAGCTAAGATTGTCAAAAGCGCTCATATCAAATTCATGGAAGAGGCGCTGAGGCAGGCAAAAATCAGCCTTAGAAATGGAGGAATTCCCATAGGCTCGGTGCTTGTTAAGAACGGCAGAATTATCGGCCGCGGGCATAATAAACGTATTCAAAAAAACTCTTCAATATTGCACGCCGAAATGGATTGCCTGAATTGTGCCGGCAGGCTTAGGGCTTCCGAATATAAAAAATGCGTTATTTATTCAACATTGTCTCCCTGTGATATGTGCACGGGGGCGATACTGCTTTACAAAATACCCACAATTGTTATAGGCGAGAATAAAACTTTTAAAGGGCCTGAAAACTATTCAAAAAAACGCGGAGTTGAAATTATCAACTTAAACCTCAAAGAATGCAGGGATATAATGAAAAGTTTTATCAAAAAAAATCCTTTGCTTTGGAACGAGGATATCGCTAAGTAGTTTTAAACACACCGTAAATGCCATATAGCGGTATATAAAGAATTAAATTAAAATGGTTAATCCGGAATAATTATGGAGCCGCCAAACAACAAAGACAGATTTGAAATAATCTTTGCCCGCGATAAGAAGCTTCTGGATGAGGTAAAATATTTAAGAGGAAGGGTTTTTTTCGGGAAAAATGAAAAAGAAGAGGATGAGTTTGACGCCTACAGCCATCATCTTGCTGTTATGGATAATGAGGAAAACAAAATTATAGGCAGTTACCGCCTGCTGTTGGGTTCCGATGCAAAAAAACATCATGGTTTTTATTCCGAAACAGAATTTGATCTTACTAATATAAAAAATAATTGCCATGGCCAGGTGCTTGAAATGAGCAGAGCCTGTGTGCTTAGCGATTACAGAAAATTTCCGATATTAAAATTTATGTGGAAGCAGATAATTTCTTTTATGCTTGATAACGAAGTAAAGTATATCTTCGGCTGCCCTAGCATAGAAAACGCAGACGCTGATTATGTCGGAAAAATAGTTTCTTATTTTAAGGCAGGCTATTTTTCCGGGGAGAGTTTCAGGGCCTATCCCTTAAAGGAAAAGATATGCAAATATAATCTTTGCCGTGACAATTTGGACATCAAAGAAATTCTTAGCTGTCTTCCTTCGCTTATCAAAGGCTATCTTAAGATGGGTGCTGTAATCTGCTCGGAGCCTGCTTTTGACAGTTATTTTAAAACCGTAGATTTCTTTATGATGCTTGACGTGGCAAAGATGAATATTCCCTACAGAAAAAAATTTAATGATAAAAATACTTAAGATACTGTTTTTATTCCTTCAAATCATTTTTTTTATTTTTGTGTTCGCCGGCCTTAACTGTTTATTATTTTTTTCCCAAAAAAAGAAAGCGCGCTCAATTTCCTTTGCCATACATGCCTTTAGCATAATAGCTGCTTTTATTATGGGTTTGAAAATAAAAATATCCGGCTTTGACAAGATAAAAAATAAAAAAGGTTTCTTCCTTGTTACCGGGCACTTAAGCTACCTGGACGGAATAATCGCAAGCAGGATTTTTCCGCTTATATTTGTTGCCCGCGGCGACCTTAAGACCTGGCCTTTTTTCGGTGTCTTTAGCCTTATTTCCCAGACTATTTTTGTAAACAGAAGCACGCCTTCAGGTTTGCAGAAAGAAATTGAAAAAATAAGTTCTATGCTTAAAAACGGAGTAAATGTAATGTTTTTTCCGCAGGGCACAACAACAGCCTCGCCCAATAATATATTGTTTAAATCTTCTTTTTTTGAAGCGCCTATCGCAAGCAATTCAATGATACTTCCTTTTGTGATAAAATATATAAAGGTAAATGGAGAGGCGGTAACCGAAAAAAATAAGGATTGCATTTTTTGGTACGGTGATATGGAATTCGTGCCCCATCTGGTTGATTTCCTGGGCCTTAAAACCATAGAGGTAGAGGTTGACATACTTGAGCCGATTGAAAGCTTTAAAGGCGCAGGCAGAAAATCTCTAAGCATGCTCTCCCAGGAAGCGATAAAAACAAAATTATCTGAAAAACAGGGAATTGAGGAGCTATGAAGCTTAATGTTGGGCGCATTATTGCCCTTGCCGATGGAATCTTTGCGATAGCAATGACCCTTTTGGCTGTAACTATAGACCTTCCAAAAAAAAGCCAGGAGCTCTCGGTAGAAGGTTTACATAAATTCTTAATCGGGCAATTCCAGGAAATTTTTAATTTCGCTTTAAGCTTTATACTTTTGGCTTTATTCTGGGTAATACACCATCACCAGTTTCATCATATAACGCATACGGATAAGAAGCATCTATGGATAAATATGTTCATATTCATGTCGGTTACGCTCGTGCCTTTTTCAACTTCCATAGCCGGAGATTTTCCGGCAGACTGGATGGCCCAGGTTTATTTTCATATAAATATGTTTGTAATGGGGGTGTTATTTTATTTAAACTGGGCATATGCCACCAAAAATAAACGCTTGGTTGAGGAAAATCTTAGCGAGAGCGAAATAGCAATTGAAAAAAAGCAACTTCTTGTTACGCCCTTTGTGGCGTTTATTGCTTTTCTGGTTGCTTTTGCAAATCCGCATATTTCCGTTTACCTTTATATTTTAGTCCCGATTATTTTATCGTTAAAAAGATTTAATTTCAGGGAAAACCATACATAAAGGGAGGCAGTTATGTCTGAATTAAGGTATAATATTATTTCCGGCGAATGGATAATACTTGCAACCGAGCGCGCTAAAAGGCCCAAAGATTTTATAAAAGAAAAAAAAGAACAAAACCTGCCTGAATATAAAGAAAACTGCCCTTTCTGCCCCGGCAATGAAAGCCAAACACCGATTGAAACTTTTCGTTTGGGCGATGCAAATAGATGGAAGGTCCGCTCCGTATATAATAAATTCGGAGCTGTCTCAAGCGAAGAAAAAAAAGAGAGGCACATACGCGGTTTATATAATTCTATAAACGGTTTCGGGATGCATGAAGTAATAATTGAGCATCCTTTGCACAATAAGGTTACTGCTCTTATGACCAATGAGGAAATTGAAAATATTCTTAATGTTTACAAAGCGCGCTACACCGCTATTTCTAAAATGCAGGGTATAGAATGTATCGTTATATTTAAAAATCACGGCCCTTCCGCAGGAACTTCCCTGGAGCATCCCCATTCGCAGCTGATTGCAACGCCGGTTGTGCCGCCGCAGATAAGAAGCCGGCTTGAACGTGCGGCAAGTTTTTTTGATTTTAACGGCAAATGCGTATTTTGCGCGATGCTTGAAAGCGAGCTTAAAGAAAGAACACGGATAGTTTTAGAAACCGAGCACTTTGTCGCCTTTATGCCTTACGCAGCATTTTCGCCCTTTGCTACATGGATTTTCCCGCGCAGGCACAGCGTTTCATTCGCCGATATCAACAAAGAGGAAATAAGCGATTTGGCAAAAAATTTAAAAACCACCCTAAGTAAACTTTATTACGGCCTGGATAACCCTGATTTTAATTATTCCATACGTTCCATACCCGTAGGGGAGAG
>JAQTUC010000041.1 GCA_028710385.1 Candidatus Omnitrophota bacterium | reverse complement strand
TTTACCCGCTTCTTAAAAACTACCCCATTATTGATAAGGTATTTATTTTTGAGAAAGACGAATGGAAGGAAACGCTTAAAGAGTCTAAAATAAAATTCCTCAAGAAAGCTTTTTCATTCTTTAAGGAAATAAAAAAAGAAAAATATGATGTCCTTTTTGATTTATCGCTCAACTCTCAATACGGATTTTTCTTTAAAATGTGCGGAATTAAAAAACGCATAGGTTTTAATTTTAAAAACAGAGGAAGGTTTTTGACGGATAAAATAGATATAGTTTCCGGTTACAGCGATAAGCATGTGGCAAAATACCATCTTGAATTGCTGAAGTTCTTAAACATTACGCCGAAAGATTCTAAATTTGAGCTTTTTCTTTCCGAAGAGCCGCTCAAAAATGCCGGAAAAATTCTTGAAGCTAGCGGGATAAAAAAGGATGACTTATTGGTTGCGGTTTGCCCCGGCTCAGGAGATAGCTGGCGAAACACAGCTTATTTTAAACGCTGGCCGCAGGAAAATTTTTTAAACCTTTGCGCTAAACTTACCGTGGAGACAAAGGCAAAAATATTGCTTTTCGGTTCCAAGCCCGAAGCAGGAGTGTGTTCTTATGTTTCAGGCGAATTAAAAGAGAATATTGTAGATTTATGCGCAAAATTAGATTTACAGGAATTCTGCGCTGCGCTTTCTATGTGTAACTTGCTGATTACTAATGACGGCGGGCCGTTTCATATTGCGCAGGCTTTGGGCAAAAAAGCCATAGTTCTATTCGGGCCAGTTGATGAAAAGGTATACGGAGCCTATCCGATAACAGACAATTGCGTTGTTTTTTCAAAGCATATTTCCTGCAGGCCGTGTTACAAATCCTTTCGTTTTAGCGGATGTAATACTGATAAGCAATGCCTTAGAGAAATAGGGGTGGATGAGGTATTCCTTGCCGCCAAATCGCTTTTAAAAGTTTAGATTTACGGCTAATTTTTCTTTACAAGCCTACTTTCCGGTTGTATAATTTTAACCTTGTAAAGCTTAATTGAGTTGTTGATATTACTGAATATATCGGTTAATTGTATTTTGAAATAAGATAGAGATACGTGACGCCCACCTGGATATTTTAATTAAGGTAAGCGTCAAGTATCCAATTCGCACTGGTATTTTTTCTTCACCGATACAGCTTGAAAAAATACTGTGCTCATTGGAGGTATTACGTGAAAGTTTTGAAGCTAGGTTTGCCTAAGGGCAGCCTTCAGGAAAAAACTCTGGAAATTTTTAAAAACGGCGGATTTAATATTTCCGTAAGCTCCCGTTCCTACACGCCTTCAATAGACGATGTAGAGATAAAGCCAACGTTGCTTCGCGCTCAGGAAATGGCCCGTTACGTTGAAGACGGAGTGCTTGATTGCGGAATAACCGGAGAGGACTGGGTGCTTGAAAACGACTCTGACGTGGTTAGGGTTGATGAGCTTTTATACGCAAAAAAAACATTAAATCCTGTTCGCTGGGTGGTTGCAGTGCGCGAAGATTCAAAAATAAGAAAACTGAAAGATTTGGAAGGTAAGCGCATAGCCACAGAACTTGCCAATTACACGAAAAAATTCTTCAAAGACCAGAAAATAAATGTAGAAGTTGAATTCAGCTGGGGAGCAACCGAAGTCAAAGTTAAAACCGGCCTGGTTGATGCTATAGTTGAGCTTACGGAAACGGGCGATAGCCTGCGGGCAAACGGCCTTATGGAAATTGCAACCATATGTACATCTACTACAAAATTTATCGCAAATAAGGAAGCCTACAAAGACGAATGGAAAAAGAAAAAAATAAATCACATTTTACTTCTTTTAAAGGGCGCGCTTGAAGCAAGAGACAAGGTTGGTTTGAAGCTGAACGTTAAAAAAGAAAACCTTGATAAGGTAACATCGCTTCTGCCGGCTCTAAAGAAGCCGACTGTTTCCACTCTTACCGTTAAAGACTGGTTTGCTCTTGAGGTTATAATTGAAGAAAAAGAAGTAAGAAGGCTTCTACCGCTACTTAAAGAAAGCGGAGCGGAAGGTATTATTGAATATCCGTTGAACAAGCTTATATATTAGTTTACGGTGAACGGTGTGCGGCTTACAGTAAGGACTGTTGGATGCAAACTGTTAACTGTAAACTTTCCGAATAAAGTGAGGAAAAGATGCCCTGCGGAAGAAAAAGAAAACTTAAAAAAGTAAAAAGACACTGGTTTAAAAAGAGAAGAAAACAACAGAGACATAAGTCAAGATAATAATTGACTGCATTGAACCGGCAATCTCCGCAGCCAATTAAAGGCTTCGCAACTTCTATGAGATTTTTTCGGATGTTGGCATCTGCCAGGCATTTCGGCACTGCGAATGCCATTAATACTAGAAAATCTGCGGCAGTAAACCCCGTTAGAGAGGTATTTTCTTTAACGGTTTGCTCCGTTGATGGCTTCAAGCTGCTGCCTATTTTGTACGGTATTGGCAGGGGTGTAAAGTCGGTTATTCTCTCTAACGGGGTAAAGCAAAAAGTTTTGCTGCCGTTTCTGATTTTGTTTATTTCCTGCCTTTTTGCGGTAAATCTGTTTGCCGCAAACGAAAAATCAATCAAAGAACTTTACGGAGACTATCTTAAAGGATTGTTCTACGCAGAAGACGGAGATTATGCAAGCTCTTTGAACGCGCTTTATAAAGTAAAAAAACTTGACCCGCAATCGGTATACGTAAGGCTTAAGATAGCAAGTGTTTTAATACGCATGGGTGAGCTTGAAAAAGCGGAAACTGAGCTTAAAGAAGCTAAGGTGCTTGACCCGGAAAGTTTTGACGCTTCTCTCGGCCTTATATTCCTTTATTCATACAGCCAGAAAGACAGGGAGCTTGAAACGGAATATGAGGATTTTCTTAAAAAGGCTCACAGGCTTAAACCGGAAGATATTAAAATTTCGGAATATCTTGCGCAGTTCTATTTTTATAAAAAACAGCCCCAGGAAGCCCTGGGCATTTACGAAGATATCGTAAAACATCAGCCTGATTACGTTGATGCGTTGTTCTGGCTTGGGTTTTTATACGACGAAGTGGGCCGCAAGGAAGACGCGGTGAAAACCTGGAAAAAAGCTTTACAAATTTCTCCTGACAACGCGCAAACGCTCAATTCCCTGGGCTATTTATACGCAGAGCAGGGGAAAAATCTGGAAGAAGCCGAAAGCATGATTAAAAAGGCTTTAACTGCCGAGCCTGAAAACGGCGCATATCTTGATAGTTTGGGCTGGGTTTATTTCAAGAAAAAAAATTACAAGAAAGCCGAGGAATGCCTTAACAAGGCAATCAGCAACCAGGAGGACCCGGTTATTTACGAACATCTCGGGGATTTATACTTAACCTTAAACAAAAAGGACAAAGCTATTGGGTTTTACAGGAAAGGACTTGAACGGTTTCCCGACAATAAGGAATTAAAAGCTAAGACGGAAAATTATGGAAACGAAAATAAAACATCTAAAAAATAAAGCAAACGAAATGCGTAAGCTCATTATTGAGATGCTTGCGAAAGCAGGAAGCGGGCATCCGGGCGGTTCGCTTTCCTCAACCGACATAATTGCGTGCCTTTATTTTGAAATAATGAAACACGACCCGAAAAATCCAACCTGGCCGGACAGGGACAGGTTTCATTTGTCCAAGGGGCATTGCTGCCCGGCTCTTTACGCGGCGTTGTCATTAAGCGGATATTTTCCCAGAGAACATTTATGGACTCTGCGCAGATTTAATTCACTTCTGCAGGGCCATCCTGACAGGCGCGTTCCCGGAGTTGAGCTTGCGAGCGGTTCTCTGGGGCAGGGTTTATCCATTGCGCTTGGAATGGCTCTTTCCGCAAAAGTGGATAAGAAAAATTACCGTGTATACACCCTTATGGGGGATGGAGAAATACAGGAGGGAAATATCTGGGAAGCAGCCATGGCCGCGGCGCATTACAAAGCTGACAATCTTTGCGGCATTGTTGATTATAACCATTTTCAGATTGACGGAAGAACAGATGATGTAATGAATTTGGAGCCTCTCCTTAATAAATGGGAGGCGTTTGGCTGGCACGCTATTTCCTGCGACGGCCATAATGTAAAGGAATTGCTTGAGGCTTTCCGTATCGCAAATTCCGTGAAATTAAAACCAACCGTTATATTGGCGCATACCGTAAAAGGCAAAGGGGTTTCTTTTATGGAGCATGTGGTTGATTTCCACGGCAGGGCTCCAAGCGAAAAAGAAAGAGAAATTGCCCTTAAAGAACTTGGCGAAATAGAAAATGTGGAAAAGGAAATAACAGAGGAAGAGTAATGGCACTGGAACAAGCATATCAGCGCGACGTTTACGGGAAAACTCTTGTTGAGTTGGGAAAAAAAGACCAGAAGATTATTGTTTTGGATGCTGACCTGTCAGGCTCAACAAGGACAATTTTGTTTGCGAAAGAATTTCCCGATAGATTTTTTAATTTCGGCGTTGCGGAACAGAATATGATGGCTACATCCGCCGGAATCGCCAGCTGCAATAAAATAGTTTTTGTTTCAACCTTTGCGATGTTTGCAAGCGCAAGAGCGCTGGATCAGGTTAGAAACAGTATATGTTACAATAACCTGAACGTAAAAATTGTTGCAACCCACAGCGGAATAACTGTCGGCGAGGACGGCGCCTCGCATCAGGCTTTGGAAGATATAAATTTTATGCGCGCAATACCGAACATGAAAGTGGTGGTTCCTGCTGACGGCCCTGAAACGCGCGCAGCCATACTTACGGCTTATGAAACTAACGGCCCCTTTTACGTAAGATTAGGCAGGGCTAAGGTGCCGTCTATTGAAACCAGAAAAGAGTTTACGCTCGGCAAAGGTTATATGTGCCAGGAAGGGAAAGATGTGGCAATAGTTGCCTGCGGAGTTATGGTTAACGAAGCATTGGCCGCCGCCAAGACACTTAAGGAAAAAGGGAAAGATGCGGCAGTGTATAATTTCCATACGATAAAGCCGTTTGATAAAGAATTAATAGTTGAAATTGCCAAAAAATATAAAAAAGTTATTGTCTGCGAAGAGCATCAGATAACCGGAGGATTGTATTCTGCAGTGTGCGAAACTTTATCGCACGATTATCCTGTTTTGGTTGAGCGCATAGGAGTTGAAGACAGATTCGGACAGTCAGGCTCGCCAAAGGAACTTATGGAATGCTATGGACTCTCAGCTGATTGTATCGCAAAAAAGTGCGAAGAATTTCTACGGAAGTAAAATAAAGGTTCTAAGCCCCGCCAAACTAAACCTTTACCTTAACATTCTAGGAAAATACCCCTCAGGTTTTCACGAAATAGAAAGCATCGCCGAAAGAATTTCGCTTTCTGATGAAATAACGGTTATCGCCTCAAAGAACAACAATATAAGGATTTTCTGCAACAAGAAAAATCTCGCCAACGAAAACAATCTTTGCGTAAGAGCTGCAAAGCTTATCAAAGAAAAATACGGGCTTAAAGCAGGCTTTGATATCCATTTGTTTAAAAGAATTCCGGTAGGCGCCGGCCTCGGGGGAGGTTCTTCCAACGCCGCTTCAACAATACTTGCGATAGATGAACTCTGCAAACTTAATCTTAGCCGGGATTCTTTATATAGAATCGGCAGTTTAATAGGAAGCGACGTTAATTTTTTTCTGGCCCAGAGCCGATTTGCTTTAATCTGCGGCAGAGGAGAAAAAGTAAAGCCAATTCAGGGAAAAACGCTGAAACACACAGTAATATGGCCGGGTGTTTTTCTCTCTACCAAGAGGGTATATAGCCTCTATAGAGGCAAATTGACAAAGTTTCTTAATAATGCTAATATACTGAGTCACGCATTAAAAAAAGGCGATGCTTGCCTTGTAAAAAACAGCATTTTTAATGCTTTGGAGAACAGTGCTCTTTGTCTTTGCGTGGAGTTGTCTGCAGCTAAGAATAAGCTTTTTGAGAGTGGGATTTTTGCAAAAGTGACCGGCAGCGGCAGTGCTATGTATACGCTCTGTGAGGGTTCTTTACAGAGAAAGGTGCGAAGCATTTTGCCAAAAAAATATTTCGTTTTCCATGCTCAGACATTTTAACCCAAATAAGTTTAGAGCAATTTATTTAAAAAAATTGCTCGTTAATCTCACAATTAGTAACAGCCACGGGCAGAACAAATTTGTTGCCGAAGAAGACACCAGATGCTGAGCTTTGATTTGGTTCTCTTCGGCTACGGTACGCGCGTTGAATTCTAAAAATATCTCGTGAGGCGCGAGATGACGCAAATTGCGCAGAAACAAAAATTTGTTTTGCTGGCCCCTTCTATGTGGGGGCAGAGTTTGGGTTAAAGGAGGTAAGCTAATGGAAATTACAGAGGTCCGGATTTCACTCAGAGAAAATGAGGGCAAGCGTCTTAAAGCATACGCAACAGTTACATTTGACAATTCATTTGTTGTAAAGAATATCAAAGTTGTAGAAGGCAACAGCGGTTTATTTGTGGCTATGCCGGCAAGAAAGGCAAAGCAATTTTGTCCGCGTTGCGGAAAAAAAGTTGACGTGGGAAGCCACTATTGCAACCATTGCGGAGTACAATTGCCGCCGCCGCCCAAAGATTTGGGAACAAACAACAGGCAGACAACGCATCAGGACCTGGCGCACCCCATAAACCAGGAATTCAGGGATTATCTTCAGAGCAAGGTTTTAGATGCTTATCACAGAGAAAAGGCATTAGGGCCAAAAGAAGAATTTACGAAAGAAAGCCCTGAAATGCAAAATTGATAAATAAACTCTAGACCAAAGACTGAAAGATAGATAGCAAATAAGTATAGATGGCAAGTAAAATTGCTATCGCGTGATTGCAATCTAAAAAAGGTTTTTGGTCTTTTCTTATTTTTGCCCGGTAGTGTGATTGTAAATGAGACTTGCGCTTTTTAAGGCGCAGCCGCAAAAAAGCGCTTAGTCGAATTTATCCCGAGAAGCTCGGCAGAGCGACGAGGGAGTAACACAGCTTAAATAGTTTTGCCCGGTAGTGTAATTGGTAACACAGCAGAATTTGGGTCTGTTTTTTGTGGTTCGAGTCCACACCGGGCAGTACTTCGACTCGTTCGTCCCGCGGGGAAACCTCGGGGCTCACTCGCTCAGTACGAGTAGTTCGACAGTCGTAACGTGCTGAGGCGAACGAGAAGAAGTATCCTGAGCGACCGAGCGAAGCGAGGGAGTCGAAGGACATTATGTGGCTTGTCTATATTATCAAATGCCAGAATGGAGATTTATATACAGGTATCACAGATAATCTTCAGCGTAGATTTGAAGAACACATATCAGGTAAAGGTGGGCATTTTACCAGATCTTTTAAAGCGGAAGAAATTCTATTCTCAGAGGAACATCAAGACAAGTCGTCTGCTTTAAGACGCGAAGTACAAATCAAGGGTTGGACAAGAAAGAAAAAATTAGCTCTTATTGCGCACGATAAAGATTTATTGAAAACACTATAAAATTATTTTCTTAACAGGGCGTAACTCAAGGAGTGAGTCCGCACCGATAATTTAGAATGGAGTGAAACTAAAAATGAAAAACTTTATCCCGTTAGAAACGGCTATAAAAAAATTATGGTTATTATTGTAAAAATAGATAATCGTATTCCATATGGGAGGAGAATTTAGTATGCAGTCACCTAACGGTAGTCGGTCTCTAACGGGGTTTACCGCAATAGTATTAGCCGCAGGAAAAGGCGTCAGAATGAAATCTGATTTACCCAAGGTTCTCAACGAACTAAGAGGCAAGCCGTTGATAGGTCATGTGCTTTCACAGCTAAAACGCGTAAAGGCGGTAAAACAGATAATAGTTGTAACCGGCTATAAAGCCAACCAGGTAGAGTCCTATGTAAAAAAGAATTTTAAAGGCGGTATTTTTGCCCGTCAGCAAACACTCGCAGGAACAGCTGATGCGGTTAAATGCGCTGAGGGTAAAGTAAAATACGATAATGTTCTAATCTTATGCGCAGACGCGCCATTGGTTACTTCGGAAACGCTTATTTCCTTTATTTCTTCGTATGAAAAACAGGAGGAGCAATGTTCGGTAATTTCCGCCTCAGTTGAATCTGACAACGATTTAGGCAGAATTATAAGAGATGACATTGGAAACGTTAAGGCTATCTGTGAAAAACAGGATTTAGGAAAATATCTTTCCGGCAGCCAAAATTTACGGGAAGCAAACAGCGGAATATATGTTTTTAACAGGCATATTCTTTTCGGCAATCTTAAAGAAATAAAGAAAAACGAGAAGAAAGGTGAATATTTTTTTACTGATATTATTGGAATTTTATATCAAAAAGGCGTAGCCATTGAGTCTTATCTTTTGGGCAATAACGAAGAAATTCTCGGTATAAACAGCCGCAAAGAACTGGCAATGGCTGAGAAAATCTTAAACAGCAGGGCGGTTGAGCAATTTATTGCCAACGGAGTAAACATTGTTGATCCGCAGACTACCTTTATCCAGGATGATGTAAAAATAGGCAAAAATACTTTAATTTATCCCTTTACCTTTATAGAAAAGGATGTTATAATTGGCAGTCATTGTCGCCTTGGGCCGTTTATCCATTTACGTGAGGGCACTCGTATTGATAGTGGGGTCGGCTTGGGGAATTTTGTTGAAATCTGCCGTTCTAAGGTAAAAAAAGAAGCCAGAATCAAGCATTTCAGCTATATTGGCGATGCGACAGTAGGCAAAAATGTAAACATAGGCGCAGGCACTGTCGTAGCGAATTACAACGGTAAAACTAAAAATAAGACAAAAATAGGCGATAACGCTTTTATAGGTTCCGATAGTGTTTTGATAGCCCCTATTAATATAGGTAACAAAGCTGTGACAGGGGCGGGAAGCGTTGTGCGAGGCAATGTTAAGCCCGGTACGGTGGTAGTAGGCGTTCCGGCAAAATTTTTAAAAAAAAATAAATAAATACAGAGGCTGCCATGGATAAAATGATTGTTTTCAGCGGAAATTCAAACAAGAATTTAGCTTCAAAGATTTGCAAGAACCTTAACCTTAAAATGGGGGAAGGTTTAATTTCGCGCTTCAGCGATGGCGAAGTAAGAATAAAGATAGAGGAAAATGTAAGAGGAAAAGACGTCTTTATAGTCCAGTCAACCTGCCCGCCGGTAAATGAAAGCATAATGGAACTTTTAATAATGATTGACGCGCTTAAGCGCGCTTCGGCAAACCGTATAACTGCTGTTATGCCGTATTTCGGATACGCACGCCAGGACAGAAAAGACCAGCCAAGGGTTCCGATTACGGCGAAGCTTATCGCTAATCTTTTGACAACCGCCGGCGCCAACAGAGTTTTGGCTTTAGATTTGCACGCCGGACAGGTGCAGGGATTTTTTGATATTCCTGTTGACCATATTTTCGCAATAGACGTTTTTGTGGACCACTTTAAAAAAGAAGGCACAAATAACCTTGTTATTGTTTCTCCTGATGTGGGAGGAATTAAAATGGCAAGGGCTTACGCCAAGAAATTCCGCGCAGGGCTTGCTATAGTTGATAAGCGCAGAAACAGCCCTGACGCAACAGAGGTAATGCATATACTCGGTGAAGTTGACGGGAAGAACGTTATAATGGTTGACGATATAATCGCAACCGGAAGTTCGCTGGTTGAAGCAGCAGGAGCTTTAAAGAGAGCCGGAGCAAAAAAAATATTTGCTGCGGTTTCTCACGGAATTTTATCCGCAAACGCAGTAGAAAAACTTGAAAATTCAGACATAGACCACCTTGTTATTACAGACTCTATTCCTCTGGGTGAGGAAAAAAAGAGCAAAAAACTAAAAATCGTTTCCGTGAGCAAACTTTTCGCGGAAGCAATAAAGCGTATACACTTCGAACAGTCTATAAGCGTACTTTTCGATTCGGTAAGGCGCTAACATTGATTAAGGGGGTAAAATGGAAAGGGTAAAGATTGAAGCAGTTCTGAGAGAAAAAACAGGAAAAGAAACAGCAAAGAAAGTAAGATTTAAAGGAAATATACCGGCTATCGTTTACGGCAGAGGAGAAAATTGCGCCGTGCAGATTTCCCCGGCAAGTTTAAAGGTGCTTAACTCAGTGCATTTTTCGCAAAGCGCCGTAATTGATATGGAATTATCCGGAGACAAAAAGAAAGAAAATTTCTCGGTGCTTATAAAAGACATGCAGTATAATCCGCTTACCGAAGCGATTATGCATATTGATTTTATAAGAGTTTCGCTTGAGGAAAAAATACGCGTAAACGTTCCCGTGGTTCTTAAGGGCGAGCCCAAAGGTTTAAAGGAAGAGGGCGTTTTGGAACAAATATTATGGCAAATTGTCATAGAAGCATTGCCTTTGGATATTCCGGAAAAGGTTGAGGTTGAGGTATCGCATCTCGGCATAGGTAATTCAGTGCATGTTTCAGAAGTAAAATTAGCCGATAATCTTAAAATTGTAAACTCACCGGAAGAAACAATCGCAACCGTAGTTGAAAAGGTAGAAGAAATTGTCGCGACCGCAGCCGATGAGGCAGCGCCTACAGGCCCTGAAGTAATAAAGGAAAAGAAGGAAGAGGTTGAAGGCGAAGAGGGCAAGGAAGAAGGCGCCAAGGGTAAGGAAGAAGAAAAACCCAAGGAAGAAGCAAAACCTAAAGAAGAAGCAAAAGGAAAAGACGCTGGAAAAGGTAAAAAGTAACCAGCTCTATATAAGGATCTTTGAAAAGAATGCCTAATCCAGCGCAAAAATATGAAAATTATCGTAGGATTAGGTAACCCAGGCGTAAAATACAGGAAAAACCGGCACAATGTTGGTTTCATGGTCGTGGATGAAATCGCCAAAAGAGAAGGCGCTGCTTTTAGCAAGGGTTTTCTTGCAAACGGCTATACGGCAAAAATAAAAACCGCGAAAGAAAGCGCTATTTTATTAAAACCATCCACCTTCATGAACAATTCCGGAATTTGCGTGAAAAAATTTCTCGCAAAGTATGCTCTAAAGCCTTGCGGCCTGCTGGTTGTCTATGACGATGCAGATTTGCCGCTGGGAGTTTTAAGGCTTAAAAAAAGCGGTTCAAGCGGCGGGCATCAAGGCATGGCTTCAATCGCAGAACGCCTTGGCACATCAGATGTCGCGCGTTTGAGAATCGGGATAGATAAACCGGAACGGCAGGATCTGGCCGAATATGTTCTTTCTGATTTTTCAAAGCACGAAGAAGAGGAGATCCGCCAGGCCATAGAAAAAGCGGCTGATGCATGTATGGACTGGATTAACTCAAGAATAGACAGCGTAATGACAAATTATAACAAGTAACAGGAGGGAAAAAGTGAAAAGGAATTTTGAAAGCATGATGATTCTAAGTACGGACATAGGCGACCAGGCTCAGGAAGAAATTTATCAGAAAATTACAAAAAAAATAGAAACTCTTGACGGAAAAGTTTTAAGCGCCAAAGTATGGGCAAAAGAAAGAAATCTGGCATTCTTTTTGAAATCAAGAGGGGCCGATAAGAAAAAACACACAAAGGGCTGCTATTGGCTTGTTGAATTTTCTCTTGATACCGACAAATTGGCAGAACTTAAAGAAACCGTAAGGCTTGAAGAAAATATACTGCGCAGCATGATACTGCGCGGCAAAACACAAGAAACAGAAAAGGTTGAAGCGTAGGTGATGTATGGCAAGTTTTAACAAAGTATTTTTAATGGGTAATTTAACCAGGGACCCTGAACTCAGATACACACCGCAGGGGACAGCTGTTGTTAATCTTGGCC
>JAQTUC010000040.1 GCA_028710385.1 Candidatus Omnitrophota bacterium | reverse complement strand
CCTAACTTTGGAGCTAAGCCTGCTGTCATTCTCAATTACCATTTAAAATGAGCAAACGCTTTATTGGCCTCTGCCATTTTGTGCATATCTTCTTTTTTCTTAATTACTGAACCTTCATTTTTAAAGGCGGATATAATTTCATCTGCCAGTTTTCCTTTCATTGATTTGCCCCTTTTACTTCTGGCGCATTCGCGTATCCAGCGTAGAGCCGTTGAGATTCCGCGCTCCTGCGTAACTTCCATAGGAACCTGATAAGTAGCTCCGCCGATTCGCCTTGGACGAACCTCCAGGCGCGGGCGCGCATTTTCAAGCGCTGCAAAAAATATCTTGAGAGAATCTTCCTTCATTTTTTCGCCAACCGCATCCAAAGCTGCGTAAACCATACCCTGTGCTTTGGTTTTTTTGCCGTCCTGCATTATTATATTAACAAGCTGGCCTATTACCGGAGAGTTATATTTGGGATCATTTTGAATTGGTCTTTTTGGTGCTTTTCTTCTTCTCATTTTTCTCCTCTTCTAGCTTTTCTTTGGCCTTTTCGCTCCGTATTTTGATCTTGAGCGTTTTCTATTGGCAACTCCCTGGCAGTCAAGAGTTCCTCTTACTATATGATACCTTACACCAGGAAGGTCTTTAACTCTTCCTCCGCGAACTAAAACTATTGAATGCTCCTGAAGGTTATGGCCTTCTCCAGGAATATAGGCTGTTACTTCATTACTGTTAGTAAGCCTTACTCTTGCGATTTTACGTAAGGCTGAATTCGGCTTCTTGGGCGTCATTGTCCTTACCTGAATGCATACTCCGCGTCTCTGGGGAGCCTTTTGAAGAGCCGGGGACTTACTTCTTCTTTTTTTAGGTAAACGTGGTTTCCTTAACAATTGTGTTATTGTTGGCATTTTTCCACCTCAATTTCTCTGTATCTTTTTAAACCTGTTCCTGCGGGAATAAGATGTCCCACAATTACATTTTCTTTTAATCCCTGAAGGTCATCAGCCTTACCGCTTGTTGCAGCGTCAGTTAAAACTCTTGTTGTTTCCTGAAAGCTTGCCGCCGAGATAAAGCTCTTTGTGCTTAATGATGCTTTGGTAATACCTAAAAGAAGCGGTGATGCTGTGGCTGGTTTTCCGCCCTTCTTAACTACTTTTTCGTTTTCATTTCTAAAATCCCATTTATCAACTGCTTCTCCCGGCAAGAATTCAGTGTCGCCCGATTCAACAATCCTTACCTTCTTAAGCATTTCTCTTATTACAACTTCAATGTGCTTATCGTTAATCCTTACGCCCTGCAACCTGTAGACTTCCTGTATCTGATTAACAAGATATTCCTGAAGCACCTTATCGCCGCAAACTCTTAAAATATCCTGTAAAACCGTAGGGCCTTCTGTAAGCTGCTGGCCTGCTGAAACCTGATCCCCCCTGTAAACTATGGGATGGCTTCCAAGAGGAATTGAATATTCTCTCTTCATTCCGGTTGAGCTGCGTACGATTAATTTACGTTCGCCTTTTTCTTCTTTAAATTCAACGAAACCGTCAATTTCGCTGATTAGTGCCGGCGACTTAGGCCTGCGCGCTTCAAAAAGTTCTGCAACACGCGGTAAACCTCCGGTGATATCCCTTGTTTTAGCAACGAGCCTTGGGGTCTTTGCCACAATGTCTCCTGCCTCAATCAAATCCCCTTCGCCAACCATTATATGCGCTCCGGAAGGCAAAGGATAAATTCCCAAAACTTCCTTTTTGTCATCATCGGACATAATTAAAATCTGTGGGTGGTAATCGCCTTTAAAATCAATAACAACCCTTTCTTTTCTTTGCGTCGCAACATTCATTTCTTCCTGCATTGTTATCTTGTCTATAATATCTTCGTATTTCACTCTTCCTTTAACTTCAGTTAAAATCGGCGATGAATATGGATCCCATCTCACGAAAATTTTATCTTTCTCAACCGCTCCGCCGTCTTCAACCACAATCATAGAACCCTGAGGAACGGGGTTTCTCTGCAATTCTATACCGCGCTCATCATTCACGCTTATCATGCCGTTCCTGTTAAGAACAATAAAGTTTTTGCCCTTGGCAACTACTTTTAAACCATGATACTTTGCCGTGCCTTTTTCCTTTGCTTTGATAAACGCGCGCTCTGCAACTCTGGATGCAGTACCACCGATATGGAAAGTTCTCATGGTAAGCTGCGTTCCGGGCTCGCCTATTGACTGCGCCGCGATTACTCCAACTGCTTCACCTATTTCAATAAGTTTCCCTGAAGCTAAATTTCTTCCGTAGCACTTAATACACGTGCCTCTTTCTGATTCGCAGGTAAGTACGCTTCTTATGCGAATCTTTTCAAGTCCAAGGCGTTCTATTTTATCTGCTTTTTCTTCGGTGATTTCTTCCCCTGCCTTTACTATTGCCTCATCGCTTACAACATCAACGATGCTGTCAAGCGCGACGCGTCCGACAATTCTTTCTTTTAAAGGAACAACAACTTCATCTCCTTCAACGATTTCTGAAACGGTAATACCGTTTACCGTACCGCAGTCATCTTCTATTATTATTACTTCCTGGGCAACGTCAACAAGACGCCTTGTTAAATAACCTGCGTCAGCTGTTTTTAAAGCGGTATCAGCCAAACCTTTTCTTGCACCGTGAGTTGAAATGAAGTATTCAAGAACGGTTAAGCCTTCCCTGAAGTTTGAAATAATCGGAGTTTCAATAATTTCGCCGGAGGGTTTCGCCATAAGGCCGCGCATTCCGGCCAGCTGCCTTATCTGAACGCGGCTACCGCGGGCTCCTGAATCTGCCATCATGAATATCGGATTAAACTTATCCATTGTCTTAAACACAAGGTCGGATATGCGGTCATTCGTCCTTGTCCAGATGTCTATGATTTTGTTATGGCGTTCACGTTCGGTGATAATACCTTTTTTATACTGGTCCTCAACTTTAGAAAGTTCTTCGTTTGCTTCGGCTATTGATTCGGTTTTCTGCTCCGGCGTATGTAAATCATCAATTGAAATGCTTATTCCGCCATATGTTGCGTATTCAAACCCTAAATCTTTTATCCTGTCCAGGAGCTCAACTGCTGCGCCGTGGCCGAACAGTTTGTAGCATTCGCTGATAATTTCAGAAACACTTTTTTTGCTCAAAGGTTCGTTAACGTATCTAAAACCCTTGGGAAGAACGCGGTTAAAAATAATCCTTCCTACTGTTGTATCTACGATTTTTTTCTGGCCCTTATCTTCTACGCGGGCCTTTATCTTTGAATGCAACTCAACTTCTTCATCCTGATAAGCAGTCATTGCTTCTTCGGGAGACGAAAACACCGTGCCCTCACCTGCGCCTTTTTCTTTATCCAAAGTAAGATAGCGGCAGCCGATAATTGTATCCTGGGTAGGCGTAATAACAGGCCTGCCGTCAGCGGGCGAGAAAATATTATTTACCGAAAGCATGGCAAGTTTTGCTTCTGCCTGCGCTTCAATTGACAATGGAACGTGCACTGCCATCTGGTCACCGTCAAAGTCTGCGTTAAAAGCGGCGCAGACAAGCGGATGCAGTTTAATTGCTTTTCCTTCAACAAGTATCGGATAGAAAGCCTGAATACTTAAACGATGCAGTGTAGGAGCGCGGTTAAGCATTACCGGGTGGCCGTCTATTACTTCTTCAAGTATATCCCATACTTCAACACGCGCTCTCTCAACCATCCTGCGCGCGCCTTTAATTGTATGGACAAAACCTCTTTCTCTGAGTTTTTTTATAATAAAAGGCTCAAAAAGTTCAAGAGCCATCTGCTTCGGAATTCCGCACTGATGAAGTTTTAAATCAGGGCCTACGACAATAACGCTTCTTCCCGAATAGTCTACGCGTTTACCGAGAAGATTCTGCCTGAAACGTCCCTGCTTTCCTTTAAGCATATCAGAAAGGCTCTTTAATGGCCTGTTCTGCGGGCCAGTAACCGGCCTGCCGTGGCGGCCGTTTTCAATTAAAGCGTCAACTGCCTCCTGAAGCATTCGTTTTTCGTTTTTCACAATTATGTCGGGAGCGCCCAGCGCAATTAATTTTCTAAGACGGTTATTTCTGTTAATAACACGCCTGTAAAGGTCATTTAAATCCGAAGAAGCAAATCTTCCGCCTTCAAGGGGAACTAATGGCCGTAAATCCGGCGGTATAACCGGAAGCGCGTCCAAAACCATCCATTCAGGCTTATTCCCTGAACGGCGGAAATCTTCAATTATTTTTAGCCTTTTTAAAAGCCTTTTGTTTAATGTGCTTTTTGTATTTTCTATTTCGCGGCGGATTGATTTATTAAGTTTATCCAGATCCAGATCCTTAAGCAGCTCCCTTATCGCTTCAGCTCCTATTTTTACGGTAAAATTCTGGCCGAACTCTTTTAAAGCCTTCTGATACTCTTCTTCATTAAGAAGCTGCATCTTTTTAAGGATGCTTGTTCCCGGGTCTGTTACAATGTATTCTTCGTAGTAAATTACTTTTTCAAGTTCTTTTGCGGAAAGATCAAGCATTGAGCCTATGCGGGAAGGTATAATTTTAAAGAACCAGATGTGGGTAACGGGAGCGGCTAAATCAATGTGGCCCATTCTCTGGCGCCTCACTGAGGAATGCAACACTTCAACGCCGCAGCGGTCGCACTTTGTTCCTTTAAATTTTATCCCTTTTAATTTTCCGCAATGGCATTCCCAGTCCTTTGCAGGGCCGAAAATCTTTTCGCAGAACAATCCGTCTTTTTCCGGTTTTAGAGTGCGGTAATTTAAAGTTTCAGCTTTCTTTACTTCGCCGGAAGACCAGCCTCTTATTGACTGATTGGAAGCAAGGCGAATGGTTATTTGATCAAAGAATGTACTATCTTCAATCATTTATTTGGACTCCTTTTCTGGCCTTATATCCAGACACAATCCTTGTAACTCTTTAACCAAGACGTTAAAGGATTCCGGAACTGAAGGCTGGAATTTCTGTTCTCCTCTTACTATTGCTTCGTAAATCCTCGTTCTACCTTCTACGTCATCGCTTTTAACTGTCAGCATTTCCTGCAAAGTAAATGCTGCGCCGTACGCTTCAAGCGCCCAGACTTCCATTTCTCCGAAACGCTGGCCGCCGAACTGCGCTTTTCCACCAAGAGGCTGCTGAGTAATCAAAGAATACGGCCCTATTGCTCTTGCGTGGATTTTATCGTCAACCATGTGCACCAGCTTCATGATAAACATGCAGCCCACACTTATTTTATTTTCAAAAGCCTTTCCGGTGTAACCGTCATAAATAGTTACTTTTCCGTTCTCGGGTATCCCTGCCTGATTAAGCAGGTTTTTTATATCTTCTTCTCTTGCTCCTTCAAAAACAGGGGTAATTGTTCTAAGCCCGAGTTTTTTAGCTGCCCAGCCAAGATGCATTTCCAAAAGCTGGCCGACATTCATTCTTGAAGGAACGCCAAGAGGGTTTAAAATCAAATCCAAAGAAGTTCCGTCTTCCAAAAACGGCATATCTTCTTCCGGAAGAATCTTTGAGATAACGCCTTTATTACCATGGCGGCCCGAAAGCTTATCTCCGGCAGATACTTTTCTCTTCATTGCCACAAACACGACAACTCTTTTTAATACGCCGGTAGGAAGCTCGTCGCCTTTTTTAATTTTTGCGCTTTCAAGTTCCCGCTCCATAGCAAGCTCCTGCAAACGGTCATCATAAATACTTACCATGGCCTTTGCTTCTTCGCTTCCTTCAATATCGTCGGAACTTATTCTTCCTTCGCTTTTACCCAATATTGCGGAAAGCCTTCTCATTTTTTCACGGGTTAACAATTCTTTTTCTTCTTCATAGTATCTTTCTATTTCGCGCACTCTTTTTAATTCTTCGGTTTTTTCCTTTTTGGAGCGACGTCCTCTGTCTTTTCTCTGGAATACTTCAACGTTAATGACAACGCCGTAAACTCCGGGCGGAACGCGAAGCGATGTATCTTTTACGTCAGCTGCTTTTTCCCCGAATATCGCACGAAGCAATCTCTCTTCAGGAGAAAGCTCTTTTTCTGTTTTAGGCGTAACTCGGCCAACCAATATATCGTCCGGCATAACTTCGGCGCCAAGGCGCACTATGCCGTTTTCATCAAGATTCTTCAGAACTTCTTCGCTGACATTCGGAATATCTCTGGTTACCTCTTCGTTACCAAGGCGCGTTTCGCGTGCTTCAACTTCAAATTTTTCAACGTGAACCGAGGTTAAGATATCATCCTTTACCAGTTTTTCATTTATGATGATAGCATCCTCAAAATTGTAACCTCTCCAGGGCATGAAACCTACCAAAAGGTTTCGGCCTAAAGCAAGTTCGCCGCGATGCGTAGCCATTCCGTCGGCAATTGTTTCTCCGGTTTTAACCTTATCTCCTTTTGAAACAATCGGACGCTGGTTAACGCAAGGATCTGCGTTTGAACGTTCAAATTTTTTAAGTTTGTAAACAAAATTTCCTATTTTTATGTGATGGGCATCTACTTCTTCAACCGTGCCTTCTTCCTTATTAAGGACAACTACTCCGCTATCTCTGGCAACTTTCTTTTCTGCGCCGGTTGAAACAACAGGCTCTTCGGGGAAAAGAAGCGGAACTGCCTGCCTTTGCATGTTTGAACCCATAAGCGCCCTGTTTGCGTCGTCATGCTCAAGGAATGGTATCAAAACAGCAGATACTGAAACTATCTGCTGCGGAGATATATCCATATACTCAACTTCATGAGGTTTTACCTTGGGAAATTTTCCTCTGAAGCGTGCGTAAATTTCTTTGTCTTTAATTTTTCCGTCTTCGTCCAGATTATGGGTTACCTGCGCTATTAAACGGTTTTCGTCCTCATCGCCGGTTAAATATTCAACCTTATCCAGCACCACTCCCTTTTCAACCTTCCTGTAGGAAGTTGTAAGAAACCCGAAAGGATTTACTTTTGAATAGGTGGTCAGTGAAGAAAGCAAACCGATGTTTGCGCCTTCAGGTGTTTCAATGGGGCATATTTTTCCGTAATGCGTGGGATGAACGTCTCTTACTTCAAACCCTGCGCGCTCTCTGGACAATCCTCCCGGGCCCATTGCAGAAAGCCTTCTTTTGTGGGTAATTTCCGCAAGCGGGTTTGTCTGGTCCATAAACTGCGAAAGCGGGCTGCGCGCGAAGAAATCCTGTATCTGAGCTGAAAATGCCCTTGAATTTATGAGATGCTGTATTGAAAAATCGCTTGATGCGATAAGCGGATACCTGTCAAGGAAAGTCCTTTCAACGCGAAGAAGCCCGACCCTTACCTGATGCTGCAAAAGCTCACCGATAAGCTTTATGCGCCTGTTGGCAAGATGATCAATATCGTCAGTTGGCCTTTCGTTTGCTTTTACCTTAAGCAGATTTTTTATTATCGCAACAAGAGTTTCCAAATCAATTACTCTTTTACCCAGAGGAAGCTCCATTCCCAATTTTTTATTTAATAAATATCTGCCGACACGGCCTAAATCATACCTGCGCGGGTCAAGGAACATTCTTTTAAAAACTTCTTTTGCCGCTTCAAGCGTGATAGGCTCTGTCGGGCGCATCTTTTTGTAGAAATCAAGATACGCTTCTTCGGTTGAGATTGTTGAATCCTTTTTTACTGTGTTTACGATTTCGGGGTATGGTTTATCTGAAAAGTTTTTATAAATATCTTCGTTGCTTGAGAGGCCCATTATTCTTAAAATCTGTGTGGCGGGGAAAGTTTTGCGGCGGTCAATAATTACAGTTATGGTATCGTTTATGTCGGTTCTAAATTCTATCCAGTAACCGCGGTAAGGTATTATGCGGGCAAAATACATACGCTTTCCCATAGGATGGAGTTCTTCTTCAAAGAATACTCCTGGAGAGCGCTGTAACTGGCTTATAACCGCTCTTTCGTCCCCGTTTATTATAAAGGAGGCAGTATCGGTCATCAAAGGCACATCGCCTAAATAAATTTCCTGCTCTTTTACTTCTGATGCCGGGCTTGTCAGACGAAGCCTGACCCTTAAGGGCGCTGCATAAGTCTGGGCGCGTTTTTTACATTCTTCAACGCTGTAGCGCGGCCTGGAAAGACTGTAGGAAACAAAATCCAAGCGATATTGCTTGTCCGGGCTTTCCATGGGAAATACCTCTTCAAGTATTTCCTGTAGGCCCACTTTCTTCCTTTTTTCAGGGAGGACATTCATTTGCAAAAACTCTTTGAAAGAATTAACCTGATGCTCAAGCAAATGAGGCATCGGATAAGTCTTTTTGGTCTTAGCAAAAGATAATTCTTTTATGCCTTTCAAAAGATACCTCCGTTTGTAGGTTATTAGGTTGGTAGGTTTTTAGGTTATGTGTTCAAAACCTATCAACCTACAAACATATCAACTTATCAGCCAATTTATTTCAATTCAACAGCAGCGCCTGCGGCTTCCAGTTTCTTTTTAATTTCTTCGGCTTCTTCTTTCGTGACGTTCTCTTTTACTTTCTTAGGAGCAGAATCTACAAGTTCTTTTGCTTCTTTAAGTCCAAGTTCAGTGATTGCTCGTATTTCCTTAATAACAGCGATTTTATTTGCTCCGGCGCTGTTAAGCATAACGGTAAAAGCTGTTTTTTCTTCTTTTTCTTCAGCTACTGCCGCTCCAGCTCCCACTCCGGGCATTGCTGCCATCATAGGCGCGCTTGCTTTTACGCCGAACTTTTCTTCGCATGCTTTAACCAACTCAGAAAGTTCAAGCACTGTCATCTCCTCTACCATTTTTAAAACATCATCTACCTTAGCCATGTTAAACCTCCTACTTCTTATTAGTTTCTTTATGTTTTTTTATTTCCTCAACAGTCCAGAGGAACTTCAATATAACCTGGTTAAGCGTTGAAACAAAACCTGTAATCGGAGAGGCTAAACCGCTCACCGCCATCCCCAAAAGCACTTCCTTAGGCGGCAATTTTGCCAAAGCAGTCAAATCAGCTGAAGTTACGGCTTTATCCTTAAGCAGCCCGCCCTGAATTTTGAGGATTTCGTTTTCTTTTGCAAAATCAACCAGCGCTTTCGCGGTTTTAACTATATCTTTATCGTAAACAAATACGATTGCGGTTTCTCCGTTTATAAAACTTGCCACTGCTTCGCTCTTGGCGTCAAAAGCCTTGGAAAGCAGTGAATTTTTTGCTACGTAAACTTTGGATTTTGTAGTTCGTAAATTATTTCTCAGCTGGCTTATAGATAAAGCTTTTACTTTATTGAAGTTAACAAAAAAACACCCCTCTGACTGGCTGATGTTTTCCTTTAATTCATCAATAACTTTTTCTCTTACAATTGTGCCTATGTGTTTCATGCGTTTAACCTCACTGACGGGCTTATAGTAGTTGACAGGTATATAGACTTAATAAATTCGCCCTTGGTTGAAGCCGGCTTTGCGTTGTTTAAAGCGTCCACAAAAGCGTGCACATTTTCCATCAGCTGCTCTTTTGAAAAAGAAATCTTGCCAAGCCCAACGTGGATACACGACGCTTTATCCATACGGAAATCTATTTTTCCTCTTTTTGCCTCTTTTATTGCGTAAGAAATATTATCGGTGACAGTGCCTGTCTTGGGCGACGGCATAAGCCCGCGCGGGCCAAGCACCTTACCTAGTTTGCTTACAACTTTCATCATAGAAGGAGTTGCTATGCAGCAATCAAACTCAAACCATCCCTCTTTCATAATTTTATCTACAAATTCCTGAGAACCAAGAAAGTCAGCTCCTGCTTCTTTTGCGTCAGCCTCTTTTTCAGGTTCACAGAACACAATAACTTTTACCTGTCTTCCTGTCCCATGAGGAAGAACAACCGAACCCCTTACAGTCTGATCCGTTGCCTTTGGGTCCATATTCACCTGGCAGCTTGCCTCTAATGTTTCGTCGTATTTTGCATGAGGCATACTCTTTAAAACGCCTACGGCCTCCTCAATAGTATATAGCTTGGATTTATCCACCAGCTTTTCCGCTTCTTGGTATCTTTTGCTTTTCTTTTTCATTTTATGCCTCTTTATTACCTAAATATTATTCTTTTACTCTTATGCCGCAGCTTCTGGCTGTTCCTGAAATAACCTTTATTGCTTTTTCCAAATCATTTGTGTTTAAATCCGCCATTTTTTCTTTGGCTATCTCAATAACCTGCTGCCTGGTTACCTCTCCGATGATTTCCTTGCCGACCTGCCCGCTTGCTTTCGCCAAATTAGCGGCTCTTTTAAGAAGTACAGAAGCCGGAGGGGTTTTAATTATAAAATCAAAAGATTTATCTTCGTAGACATTTATAACTACCGGAAGTATTATGCCTTCTTTGGTTTTTGTGGCATCGTTAAAAGCCTTACAAAATTGCATAATATTTAAACCGTGCTGGCCAAGCGCAGGGCCTACTGGAGGAGCTGGATTGGCTGCGCCGGCTGAAATCTGCAATTTTATCTGGTTTACTGGTTTTTTCTTTTTCTTAGCCATTGTTTACCTCTAATTCTTTAATTAAATCTTTTCTACCTGCCAAAATTCGAGCTCAACAGGGGTGGTTCTTCCGAAAATTGAAACGCTTACCTTTAATTTACCCTTATCCTGCTGTATCTCTTCAACAACGCCGTTAAAATTAAGGAAAGCTCCTTCAATTACCCTGACACTTTCTCCTTTCTCAAAGGTAACTTTTGGAGCTGGTTTTTCTTTGCTTTCTTTTGCTTTAACTAAAATTTTATCTACTTCTTCCTGCGATATCGGGCTTGGTTTGCGCCTTGGCCCTATAAAAGTAGTAATACCTGGCGTGTTCTTTACAAAAAGCCAGGTATCATCGTTCATTTCCATTTCAACCAGGATATAGCCCGGGAAGAATTTTCGTTCAAGAATTTTTTTCTTGCCAAGCTTTACCTCGGTAACCTGTTCTTTTGGGATAACAACATTGGCTATTAAATGCGCGTAATTATACGCCTTGATCCTTGCCTCAAGGTTAGCCTTGGCTTTTTCTTCCGCACCGCTTAAAGTATGTAGTATGTACCAGCGCATTTATCCCTGCAATAAAGAGTGTATCAATTTAGACAAACCCACATCAACAAGCCAAATATACATAGTTAAAAAAGTAAGCATGCAGATTACAACGATAACTGCACCTTTCAAATCGTTTTTGCTGGACCAGCTTACTTTCTTGAGCTCTTCCCTTATCTCTCTGAAGAATTGGGGAATTTTTTTAAATTTACTGAACATATTTTAATGAGTACTTTTTTACTGCAAGCGAGGCAGTTTCTCCTTTTCGCTTAAGCAGGAATCTTTCTAACGCTAGCGGATATCCTCAAGCAGGCATACGCTTAGACGCACGATAATAACTTCCCAGCGAGCTTAAAATTTCCGGGCAGATTTTCAACTTTACGCCTCTTGTGCTTACGGTTCTATTTTAAAGAAGCGTAAAAGCAGGCGAGGCAGGAGTTGAACCTGCAACCCCCGGTTTTGGAGACCGATGCTCTAGCCAATTGAGCTACTCTCCTTAAATGGCTTTTGTTTCACCGGTTATACTTACGACTCATTTACAAAGAACTTGCCTTAAGCTTTTGTCTCTTTATGCTCTGTATGTTTACGGCAAAAACGACAGAACTTACTAATGTTAAGTTTTTCCGGATGCTTTCTTTTGTTTTTCGTAATGTAATAATTGTTGCGTTTGCAACTTGTACATTCCAGGGCTATTAATTCTCTCATAGCAGTTTACAGGCTTTAAAACGGTAAAAGACTACAAAATCCCCCGTTCCACTTTGTGGTTAAATTATTTATTTGATTGTTCTCTTAGCCCACGACCGGAATTGAACCGGTGACCTTATCCTTACCAAGGATACGCTCTACCAACTGAGCTACATGGGCATTCCCTTATGGTTATAAGGGAATTTTGCC